>CAKQNH010000064.1 GCA_934255105.1 uncultured Pirellulaceae bacterium | reverse complement strand
AACGTGGATATGCTGCGCGCGGCGCAAGATAAATTCCATTGCGAAGCAAACGTCGACGCCGAACAAGTGGTCTCGCTGGCCGAGATCACCATGCGCAATTTGCAAGCCAACGGTCAGATCGACCTGCGCGACTTCTTGGCTCGCGTGGATGTGCTGGCAGCCTGCGGCATGACTGTGTTGATTTCCGACTACTTCGAATATTATCGCTTGGCCGCCTATCTGGCACGCTACACGAAAAAGCGCATTGGCATCACGCTGGGCGCGGCCAGCTTGATCGAGCTGTTTGATGAGAAATACTATACAAAGCTCGACGGAGGGATTCTCGAATCGTTCGGGCGACTGTTCAAGAACGACTTAAAACTCTACATCTACCCGCTGCTGGATCCAAAGACAGGCCAATTGACGACCGTCGACAATTTGCCGATCGCGCCTGAGCTCCGCAAGCTATATCAGTACTTGGTCGAAAAGGGGTGCATCGAGCAGTTGGACGCCTATGACCCTCAGCATCTGGGGACGTTTTCGCGCGAGGTGCTGCGGCAGATACAGACGGGGGATGCAAAATGGGTCGAGCATGTCCCGCCAGCGGTAGCCGAGCTGATTCAGCGACGCGGTTTCTTCGGTTATCGCCGCCCCCAAACGCCGGACGCGATCGTGGCGTCAAGCGTGGGGAACGTGACATCCAATCAGCCCGCGCTCGCTATCCAGCCGGAAGTGGACCAGCCGGTAGCTCTGCGGGGAGTGGAGCGGATCGAAGCACTGCTGGAGGGGGAGCGACTCGAATCACTGCCGGAGGCTAAGCGGATCGAGTCACTGCTGGAGGCGGAGCGACTCGAGTCACTGCCGGATGCTGAGCGACTCGAATCACTGCCGCTCGTCAATCCCAGCCTGCCCGCTCCGCTGGATCCACTCGACTTCTCTGGTTTGGCGCTATCGAGTAGCATGGCCCATTAGTTATTGTCCAAAGTCTGGCGACTTCGGCTACACAATCCAGCGTGAAGTGATGCAGTGAATACGATCGTTACCCGCTTGACGCCTGCAATGCCGGCCGCGATCGCCACGTTGGGCATTGCGGGCCCCAAAGCTCTGTCGGCTATCGAGAGTTTTGTGCGTCTACCTAGCGCGGGCCTCGAAATCGGCGGAGTGCGTTTCGCTACTTGGCGAATTCCACTGGTCGAGCAAGTCGGCCAGCGCAGTGAGCAACCGCCCGTCGCGGGCGAGCATGTGGTGCTCACTCGGCCAGCCGAAGATATGTTCGAAGTCCATTGTCATGGCGGAGCCGCAGTCTGCCAACGATTGCTCAGCGACTTGGTCCAAGCGGGCTGCGTGGCCGTGGCGAACGAACACTGGCCCAGTCGGCTGAGCTGTCCAATCGCCTTGGCGGCTGAACAAGACTTGCAACTGGCCACTACAGACCGTGCCGCCGCCGTGCTGCTCGACCAAATGAATGGCGCTCTGCGGAGTGGTATCTTGGCCGCGCAACGTCAGCTTGCCACCCGAGACTCGGGCGGCCTAGGTGAGCTGCTGCGGTGGGTCGATTTCGGAGCACACCTGTCGCAGCCTTGGAAGGTCGTCTTGGCCGGGCCACCCAACGTGGGCAAAAGCAGCCTTTTGAACGCACTGGCTGGGACGCGGCAGGCGATTGTGCATCATGAACCTGGGACCACTCGCGATTGGCTCCAGTGGCCGAGCGCGGTCGATGGTTGGCCAGTGGTTTTCACGGACACCGCCGGTGTGCGGCAGACCACTCAGGCTATCGAACGCACGGGTGTCGAGCGAGGATTGGAACAATTGCGCGATGCAGACCTAGCCGTATTGGTAGTCGATGCTCAGCAGGGCTGGACGGAAGTGCATGCTCAAATGTTGGCCCTGGCCCCGCCGCGACGCCTAATCGTGTACAACAAAGTGGATCTGGAAAACTCTGCTGAGGCCGATCCGTTGCCGCTGAGGACGAGCGCCATCGATGGCACAGGGATCGAGGCACTGCTCGGTGCGATCGCCGAGGTACTTGTGCCCGAAACGCCTGCCGTCGGGGCCGCAGTACCGTTCCGACCAGAGCAAGTCCAGCACCTGAGCCAAAGTTGGCAGTGTGTTCAGGCGGGAGAATGGGACACCGCAGCGGAACGACTAGGAAAATGTTTGTCAGAGCCTGCGATTGCAACCCTTGGAGCGAAGCCAAGTTGAGTCCATAATGTGGGCTCCGGTCAGTGAAGATTTCCGAAATAGGATAAATGACTCGTGCAGAGAATGGTCCAAAATTGCATCCCCCGCATCCGTTGGATAGCTGGGTTCACGCTGGCCGCTGCGTTGATAGTTGGAACGGGCGCACGACAATCGTCGGCTCAGGGGCGCTACGCCACCTCTGACAGCGGAAGTGGCTACGTGCACATGATTGAATTGCTCGACGCCAACAACACGAAGATCGACCCCACCGCCGAGTTTCCGCAGCCATATTCTCCCGCGCGGACTTGTGGTCGTTGCCATGAATTCGACACGATCGCTCACGGCTGGCACTTCAATGCGACCGACCCGAAGGCAGAGCCGGGACGCAGGGGACAACCGTGGATTTGGAGCGATGCGCGCAGTGGCACGCATTTACCACTTTCGTATCGCGGTTGGGAGGGGGCATACAATCCCGATGTGCTGGGGCTGTCGCGCTGGGAAGTGGCTGCCAAGCTGGGCGGCTACTTGCCCGGAGGTAGTCTGGGGGGAGGCACTACCGATGCTTCCTCTACAGGTGCTGGGCCGGCTGCGAGCGAAGCGGCGGAGCGGGATGTAGCGACTTCAAAGGCTAATGGGAGCAAGGAAACTGTCGATTCGGACAATCAGAGCCGTGAGGCGAACCTGGACCGCACTGCGATTACTGGCGAGATGCCTATCGATTGTCTAATGTGCCACAATGCGCAGGGCAGCGGCTACAGTCCGTTTGTGTGGACCGAGCAGATTGCCAAGCAGAATTTTGCCTATGCCCCGACGGTCGCGTTAGGTTTGGCCGAAGTCGAAGGCAGCATGGCTCGTCTGAAAACTTTCGACCCAGCCGCCACCGATGCGGCCAGCAAGCTGCCCAAGTTGACCTACGACGCCTCGCGTTTTCGAAGCGATGGCACGGTGTTTATCGATTTGGTTCGCAAGCCGCAGGACAATGCGTGCAACTACTGCCACACCAACGTATCGGCCAGCTCCATCGGCGGTACACGCTGGATGCATGATGACGATGTACATACACGAGCCGGCTTGAAATGTGCTGATTGCCATCGCAATGGTCTTGACCACCAGATTGTTCGCGGCTTTGAGGGAGAGCAGCATGTGGGCGGTTCGCTGATGGCTTCGCTGTCCTGCTCGGGCTGTCACATGGGCGAACAAGTCGCCGGAGCAGATCCTCTGGCACAGCCAGGGCGGATGGGAGCTCCCAAGCCAGTCCACCGCGGTCTACCGCCGCTGCACTTTGAGAAAATAAGCTGCACGGCTTGCCACTCCGGTCCAGCGCTTGAGCACGACGTTCCGCGTCAAGTCAATTCAATCATCCATAGATTGGGCGAGCATGTTAAGCGGACTGGGGATGAGATGCCAGCGGTTTTTGGCCCAGTCAATTTGCCCACGGGCGATTCTCCGCACCCGCAGGCGGAAGACAGGGGGAAGTACACGCCGCATCGCATGTATTGGCCGTCGTTCTGGGGGACCATTGAAGATGGGAAAGTGACACCGCTCAACCCGGAAGTAGCCTTCGACTTGATCCGCAAGCCATTGAAAGTTCGTCGCGATTTTACGAGCGAGCTAGCTGAAGTGAGCCTGTCGCTGTCGCAACGGCGTGAGCTACTGGGCGAGGATCGCGCGCGGGTTAAGGACGACGCCCGTACAGCCGAGGAGCAGGAGAAGATAGCAGCGGCTGAGAAACAAGCTCGAGAGGCGCAGATCGACGAGCGCATGCGTGGCGCACTGTCTGCCATTGAGGAGCAGTTCCCCGGCAAGCAGGCGGTGTTCATTACCGGCGGTACCGGCTGGGTGCGCTACGGCGACGAGAAACTGAAAATGCTCAGTGGCGACGAGCTCGGAGAGGCAGCTCAGCCGTATGCTTGGCCCATGGCTCACAACGTACGACCCGCCCGCCAGGCAATGGGTGCCCAGGGCTGCACCGAGTGTCACAGCGATCAGTCGCCATTCTTCTTCGCTGATCTTCAACCGGTCGGCCTAGTACCCGATCAAGAAATAGAGCCGGTAAAGGTGCATCTCCTACAGCACGCGGATTTGACGAAGCTGCACAACTGGAACGAATTGCTTGTCGGGCGAGCGAGTTTCAAGATCGCTAGCCTGATTGCCTTGGCGGCTACTTGCTTGATAACCTTATCCGTTTTAGCTTGGAATATTGGTTTCAACTGGGGTACCTGTTGGCTGCGCAGGCCGCGCTAGTCCGCTCGTTTTTTTGAACTTTTTTTCTCCTGTACATTCTGGACCGATTATGCTGCTGGCTGACCTGCAGTCGCTGAGTGTTTCGTTTACCCAAGTGCTGTATGTGGTTATCGTGGCCATGGCGGTGGGGCTGGCCGTCATGGCTCTGGACGTGCTGACTTCCAATCGCAAAATGCGGCCTGGACCAGCCAGACACTGGATCAGTCGGTCGATCTATGGGATCTATCTGATTTCGATCTTGGTACTAGCGGTGACCGGGCTGGGATCGATCCTGCGGTGGGGGCACATGTCGGGCTACGCCTTGATGTTGCATGTCGCAGCCGCTGGTGGCTTTGTATTCTTGATGGTCGCGATCGCGGTCCTCTATCTGCCAGCCTCAGCGACTGTGGCTGACAGCCGCGCACAGCAGTGGGATAGATGGTGGCTGATTCGTTGGTCGGCGTGGGGGTTGGTCTTGAGCAGCTTGGTAACGGCTGGGACGATGTTGTTGAGCATGTTACCGGTGTTAGATACTACGGGCCTACTGCAGATGACCATGCTCCATCGCTATGCAGGTTTGGCCGTTGTCGTGGCAGCCTGTGTGCATTTAATTGCGCTAACCTGCGTGCGGCTGGGGTGGCGTTGATGATTTCCAACTAGACATCGCCTGTGGCTGACATAGAATGCTCTCTCTTTTTTCATCTTGATATTGGCTCAGCGAATGGTCGGCGTGCGAGACATCGTGATAACCGGAATCGGTTGTGTGACCCCACTGGGCATTGGTCGGCAAGCGTTTCAACAGGCATTGCTACAGGAGCAATGCGCGATCCAGAACCTAATCAGCTTAGCAGACGGCCCACGCACGTCCTTTCCGGCCGCGTGTGTCACGGGCTTTGATGGCAAGCAATATGTGACGCCACGCAAGGCTATTAAGATGATGGGCCGCGAGGTGCAGATGGCCTACAGCGCTGCTCACCTAGCTTGGCAAGACGCAGGCCTGACCGACTTTTCTCCTACGCCCGAGCGGTTGGGCGTAGTTTGCGGTACAGAGATGATCCCCGGCGAGATTGGAGAGCTGACTGCCAGCATCGAAGCTTGCTGCGAAGATGGCAAAATGAACTTTTCTACTTGGGGAAGTGTATTTGAAAAGCACATTTTCCCGCTGTGGATGCTCAAATACCTGCCGAATATGCCCGCCTGCCACGTGGGGATCGCTATCGACGCTCGCGGTCCGAATAATTCGATCGCGTTGGAAGAGGCCAGTGGCCTACTGGCGTTGGGGGAGGCTGCGGATGTAATTGGCCGTGGTGTCGCGGACATGATGATCGTCGGCGCCTGTGGATCGCGCGTGACGCCGACGCGATTGATGTATCGCACCGCGGGCGTATACAACCAACATCCGTACGATGAGACCAGTGCTGCGGGGCCGCAAGTCATGCCCTTCGATGCACGGCGTCGGGGTATCGTGCCCAGCGAAGGGGCCGTGACGCTTGTGGTTGAAAGCCGCGCCCATGCAGTTCAGCGGGGTGCGAAAATCCTAGCCGTCCTCACCGGCCACAGCAGTCGCTACGGCCGCCCGACGCGGCATAACGGTGGTAGCCGTCAGTCGCTAGCAAGCGCTGCCCGCGATGCTATGTCGCAAGCCGGCATTTCGGCTGCACAACTAGCCCACGTCTCTGCGCAGGGATTTTCCGAGCAGTACTTGGATATCGAAGAGGCTGCCGCGATCGCCGAGGTAGCGGGCGACGTTCCCGTGACTGCATTTTCCAGTTACTTTGGCACGGCCGGGGCAGCTTGTGGATTATTCGAATTGGCTGCGAGCATCCTGGCGGTACGCGACGGATGGACGCTGCCGACTCTGGGCTACTCTGAGCCAGATGCGGCCTGCCCCATTCGCGTTTGTCGCGCACGCGAAACAACTTCTCAAGATCATATACTGAAGTTAAGTTTCACGTATCATGGACAGGCAGCAGCGGTAGTTGTGCAGTGCATCAGATAGAGTTTCTTAGACTGGTTGCGGATTTCACAGAAGTCTGTCCGTATCTACCTGGACAAACGTCGCGCATGCCATTGTCGACCCCTTATGGTCCGCTGACACCTGAACAGTTGGACCAGTTGCTGGAAGCGGGCTACCGTCGCTCGGGACGCTTCTTTTACTACACGCGTTGTCCGCAGTGTGCGGCATGCCAACCGCTGCGGTTGGAGGTTGTCAAATTTCACGCATCCCGCTCGCAGCGCCGAGCGCAGAAATTGGGAGATGCGCGGCTTCGCGCGCAGTTCGCCGAGCCGAGCATCGATCCGCAGCGATTGCATTTATTCAATCGCCACCGCCACGAGCGCCAACTCAGCTTAGACGACACCGACGTGGGAGAATCCGACTATCGCTCTTTCTTGGGCGACTCCCAGGCTGACTCGCTCGAGCTGTCCTTGTGGTTCGAAGGCGAACTCATCGCAGTCTCGATCTTCGACGTAGGGGCCACCAGTCTGTCCGCCGTGTATTGCTACTTTGATCCTGATTTCTCTTGGCTCAGCCCCGGCACCTATGCCATTCTGCAGCAACTGGCATTTGCACGTCTGCGCGGAATGCGCTGGCTCTACTTGGGGATGATGGTATCCGAGAACACGCATCTGAATTACAAACTCAAGTATCGCCCGCATGAGCGGCGGATCGCCGGCCAGTGGACCGCCTTTGAGTGAGCGGCAACACGTACTAGTGGCGAAACCACGACAGCACATATCAGCGGCGGAGCTACAGCAGTCGGTATTAGTGGCGAAGCCACGGCAGCACGTAGCCGTGGGTGTCAACCCACGGACTGATTGTTACTTTCCCACACTTTCCCACACGATGCTCGGCGCGAAAACCAGACGTTTTCTCAGCTTGGACGATTTTATGATGTATGGTTGACTGAGACATTGACACACATTCTTGGATTTTGCAACATGCGAACATTGATTGTCGACGACGCGCGAATAATACGGAGCATCTTGGTCCGTACACTACGGTCGCTGGGGATCCACGATATTGTGGAAGCGGCCGATGGTCGAGAAGGATGGGAAGCCTTTACAGCCAGCCCCACGGGGCTGGTGCTGACCGATTGGCATATGCCCTATATGGACGGACTGGAGCTGACAAAGCGGATTAGAACGATCGACCCTGTGGTGCCGATTATTATGATCACGGTCGTCGACTCAAGCTCTTGGATGAACGAGGCGTTTAACGCTGGCGTCACCGAGTTTATCAGCAAGCCATTGAACCGTGAGACGCTGGAGTCCAAACTCGATAGGTGTCTGCCCAGCCCGCTGTAGCGTTCATTCAAGCTCAGTGACAAGCGTGCCACAGATCGTGCTGCCGCTGCGCGCGTGCCAAGCGATGTGCTGTAGGAGCCATTCGTGTGAGCCACAAGCTTCGGGGCCCAGCAATACAAAGCAACTGTCGCAATGCCGGCCAATTAGACGGCTGGGAAGCTCGGCAATCGGCCCCAAGTCGACCAGCACGAAACCGAACTCACGCTTCCAATTCGGCAACAGATTAGACAACTTTTCCAGCCTGTCGCTGGCCTGCTTGCCGGCACCGACGGCAACGGTCACCTCCGACCATGGCCCCAGCAAAGAGGCCGCAACACTAGGCAGTGAATCGGCGTCTTGGTTGTCGCGTCGAGAAGCGGCCAGCGGCCGATCATCGAGCCGAACGATGAGCATAGCATGCCGAGACCTGACTGCTGAGAAGGCGTCGGCGATGCACCTTGCGTAGGCATCGATGACGCACCGCTGCGCAGCATCACGACTGCCACTAATCAAGCCAATCGTCGTGCATTTAGTCAGCAACGATTCCTGTGCCAAGTCGGCGGCCCAGGCTTGAGCGGTGTTCGCAGTAGCATCTTCGGAGAGAGTGGCTTGAGCCGTGATAGTCGTCATTGTGTGGCTGCCTGTGAGTTATTGCTCATCGTGAAACCGCGAAGTGAGGCACATCCAGCTATTTGCGCAGCTTGGCAAAGAGCTGGCTGTAAGGAGCGATTTTGGTTACGCTGTGGTCTTTTTCGTCAGCCGTTTTAGTGGCCAATGGCAGTTCTTCCTCGATCACCAGCAGGTCTCGATCGTCGTCGGCGGATGCGGCGAACAGTCCCTCGCCGCGAGCTTCATCTGCGGCGCGCGCTTCGAGCGGTCGATGCATGGTGTAGATTTCATCGTTGGGCCCCGTACGACTGGAATCAGACGCTGGTCGCGCGGGCTGGCTTGTCGATTCGATCGGAATCTGCTCCACACTAAACGGCTCTACCGAAAATGCGGCAAAGTTGAGCTGTGACACCATATCCTCAATATCTTCGTAAACGGCCGCTTCATTGACCGAATCGATCGACGCCACGTCCAGCGTCCAAATGTCCAGTCCAGCCGTAGTTGCCGCTTCTTCGGCTATCTGCTGTTGCTGTCTGGGCCGGTCGGAAGCCGCCGCGTTGACCGAGTTGGCAAACTGCTCGATGCGGCTGATGTAGTCAGCCGCCTCGGCCGCTTGCCGGGCTGAGTTCGCTATCACTGGAACCGATCCGCTGTCGTTGGCAGTCAAACTCTCCTCGACCTCGAAGTCGTCCCCAAAGAGTTGGCTCGTTCCCGGCGTGTGATGGAAGATCGGTTGGTCGAGGTTGGCGGACTGCGATGCGCGCTGGCTCAGCGGTGGATCGTTCTCCCACACTCCCATGGCATCGTAGCCGTGCTGTTCATCCATCAATGCTAAGAGCTGTTCGTCGGTGGGACGATTGCTGAAGAAGCTCTCTGGGGCCCGGCTGGGTTCAACCAATCCCCCTTGATTGCGAGTGTCGCATTCGATCGACCGCACAGCATCATCGACCACAGGCGAGGCATTGACAACGGGAACTTGTGGAGTTTCATTTCTTGAGAATGCAAATGCCTCATTAGCGTCAAAGACCACGCGAGGCCGAACGAGCGGATCTTTTGCGTCTGCCGAGCTGGCCGATTTATCCGCGGGTTGGTCGGCGGCGATAAAGCTGTCGGCAGCCAGCCGAATATCTGCCGCTGAATCTTCAGGAGGGGCAAAGGCAGTGAAAAAGCCTGGGGCTTGAGTGGTCGCTGGAGCATCGTAGGATTCGCAGGCGTGGTCGTCATCCGCTGGCCACGGTTGGTCGTCATCCAGCGTACCGAATTCGACCGCGTTCGCTGTTTGGTCGTCGTGTGTAGCTGCCAGGGGACTTTTGTCAGCCCCTACATGCCATGGTGCTGGAAGCTGTTGGAGATCGGACCACGCTTCCTCGACTAGTGCTGCCGAAACTGGACACTGATTGCGAGTGATGGCCAGAGCCAATGCGTGGTCCATAACTTGGTTTGTCAGTCGCGGCACACCGTCGCAGGCCGAGTAAACAGTCTGCATGGCCTCCTCGGTGATGAGCTGCTTGGGGTTGAGGCCAGCTACCGTTAGTTGGTGCCGAATGTAGTCACAAGTTTGTTGGCGGTTCATGGGCTGAAGATAGCACCGCGCGGCGAGACGTTGATTGAAGGACTCCATCTGCGGTTCGGCAAAGGTGTGTTCCAACCGCAAGTTGCCAATCAGCAACAGTCGCGTGCGGGGCTGATTGTTGCGGGTGAAGTTGTTGATCAACCGCAGTTCGTCGAGCAGTTTGGCAGGCAGTGTGTGGGCTTCGTCGACAATCATCAAGACGCCCTGGGGCGCGTACTTCTCAGACGGTTCGAGCCGAGTCAAGATCGACAGCCTCAGATCGCCTTCCGACAGATCGCGGTAGGGAAGCTGCAATTCGAATAAGATATTTTGCAGCAGGGCTCGGCGACTGCACAGCCGAGCTGCATGCAATTGAACGATGTCGAAGCGGCTGGCAAGCTCTTGGGCAACGACCATGCCCAGCAGGCTTTTCCCTAGTCCGGCTCCTCCCAGAACCATCACTGGCCCTTCAGCACGAAGCACCGCGCGGACTGCCGTCTGCCGAGCCCCTTCGATGCTGTCGTAGGGGAAATAGAATCGTGCATCAGGAGTGGCTCGGAATGGACGCTCGGGAGAATTAAATAGTTCTTCGTGCATGGATGCAGCTCGGTTAGTTCAAAGCGTAATGGGATGAATCAATGGTACGGGTGATGGGTCTAGTTGTTTAAGGCATGCCCGCGAGCAGTCGACCAAAGGCCGCCAAGGGGCTATTGATCAGTACGTCGCGCCAGACTGAGTCCAGGAAAAAACGGCTGAACGCGACGAGGATCCAAAATGTTAGCCCCCATTCACCCACTCGCGTTAGCCCTTGACCAACTCGTGCGACCATAAGTGGGCCTGTGCTCGCAATGTTCAATTCGTGGTCGGACTTGGACAGCACCAGCCGTGCGGCGGTCGGCAGACTGTGGAGCGCCAATTGCTCAGCCACTTGGCTGGGCTGGAACGCTCCACCGGAATGCCCGCGATGCTGGCACCAACCAACCGTGGAACCAGTAGCCAAGCCCAGTATGAGGATACTGGCGGCCATCCAAAATGAGATCGAGGTTGAACGAGGTGCGATCAGAGGCACGCTGGCGATTTGCAGAGTTCCTGAGGAGCGATCGATCTCTTCCATCCAATTTTGTTCGGCCTGCTGGACTCGCTTTTTAGCTTGATCGACCTGCGCATTCAACCGCAATTCGAAATCTCGCTCACCCTCCCCGGAGGACTGACTGGCAGGCTGACCATGCTCCATGACACCATTGACCAGAGCAAATTCCGGCAGGCTGGCTGCTGGCTGGGCGGAGTCGGACGCCACTGAATTGGGCAAGCTCGCCGAAGACGCTTCGGTATAGCTAGCCAATTGGAAGGTCCGCAGCCTGCCGACCTCTGCTGAGTTGGCGGCGGCAGAGTTAGCCGAGGAATTCGGCTCGGCAGCGTTGACGACGGGCGATTCTGGCGGCACGACTTCTTTGGCTGAGAGGAAGGCGAACTGCGCTTGATAGTGTTGGGCGGCTTCCAGCTCCCAGCGGGCGGAGCGGACGGCTCGTGCAGCGCTGGCTTGGCTCAGTTTGTTCGGGGCAATTTTGGAGATGCCATTCAGCCACTGGTAATGGCGCTCGGCAGTGCAGCGACTGCCCCACAGCGTCCCCACTTCGATCAGTACAACCTTCTCGTCCGTTGGCTCGGAGTCGGCACTATGTTCTTGTTCGGCTAGATCTAAGACCTTCACCGACATGAGCAAGATGTCTTTCTCGACCTCCTGTTTGACTGCTAGGCGATCGGCAACTGCCTGCTCGCGGAGGATCTCGAG
>CAKQNH010000063.1 GCA_934255105.1 uncultured Pirellulaceae bacterium | reverse complement strand
CTAGTCGTCAAACGCTTTGGCGAACAGAAAGGGACGCATCTGATGCGCAAGTTTGCTTGTTGCTATGCGCAAGGCAAACCCGGTGCGCGGCATTTTCGCACGCATGTCGCCCACGTCGCGGGCCCACAGGAGTTCCACCGCGTGGTGGAGGAGCACTTCCCGCGCGATGTTTAGGCTGTAAAGCTAGCTAATCCCACCTGAGCTGACGTTGACCGCTCAGGGGCACTTGGGCGATACTACAGTTCGTCGGTGCAGCGCGATTCTTGGCGACTTATGCATAATCAATCCCCCCACAGCTAATATTCCGGTCCTATCTCCGTTCCGGCACACGAGGATTATTGAGACAGTGGCGACCGCAATTGAAACCAATCTGACAGATTATTGCCTACAGACTGCTCGCCGTGCGCGACAGGCCTCGCGAGCCTTGAGCGTTTTGCCAACTCACGTGAAGGACCAGTGGCTGCTCAGCAGCGCATCGGCCGTTGAAGACGCTACTGCAGATATCATCGCGGCCAACGAGATCGACCTGCAGCAGGCACCCAGCTACGGTCTTGAGGCGTCGGCCATCGACCGCTTGCGATTAAATAAAGATCGCATCGCTGCCATCGCTACTGCCCTGCGGCAGATCGCTGCTCTGCGCGATCCGATCGGCGAAGTGCTAGATGGCTCTGTGCGCCCCAACGGCTTGGAAATTCGCAAAGTTCGCGTGCCGCTGGGCACTGTGTTCTTTATCTACGAATCGCGGCCTAATGTAACCGCCGATGCGGCTGCAATCTGCGTCAAAAGTGGCAATGCAGTGATCTTGCGCGGCGGCAAAGAGGCCCACCATTCTTCGGCCGCACTCGTGCAAGTTCTAAACCGGGTGGGGGAAGAGGTCGGTTTGCCCGACGCCGCGGTGCAGTTGGTCAGCACCACGGATCGCCAAGCGGTGGGACATTTCCTAGCGCTTCCCGAATACATCGATGTGGCCATCCCGCGCGGCGGGCGAGGCCTGATTGAACGAGTTGTCAACGAAGCACGCATGCCCGTCATCAAACACTTCGATGGCATTTGCCACGTCTACGTCGACGCGGCAGCCGACCCTGAAATGGCCTTGCAAATTGTAGTCAATTCAAAGTGCCAGCGAATGGGAGTCTGCAATGCGTGTGAGAGTCTACTAGTGCATGAGTCGCTGGCAGAGACTTGGCTACCGCGCATCGCCGAGCAGTTTGCTCAACGGGGAGTCGAGATGCGCGGCGACCCCGCCACCTGTCGCCTGATTCCCAAGGCCGTTGCGGCCAGCTCTCAGGACTGGGCGACCGAATATCTAGGCCCCACGATCAGTTGTCGGGTGGTGCCAGACATCGAGGCTGCCATTGCTCATATTGAACGCTACGGTTCGGGCCATACCGACGCCATTGTCACGGGCAATTTGGCTGCGGCTCAGCAGTTCCTCGCTCAAGTGGACTCGAGTGCGGTGGTAGTCAACGCCAGCACTCGTTTCAACGATGGTGGCGAGTTTGGGCTGGGTGCCGAGATTGGGATTAGCACAGACAAGTTTCACGCGCGTGGTCCGTGTGGATTAAATGAATTGACAGCCTACAAATACTTAGTCGTTGGTAACGGCCAGCTTCGCAATTGAATGCAATTGAATGTTGCGGCGCGCGAACGTGATTGCAGTGTGAGAAAGTTCGATTGCGCACGGCACATACTGATCGATTTACCGATCGATGCACACCGCTTGATATTCGCCGCTCCAAAACAAACCTTAACTTTGAATCCAGCATCTGCCACGGAAGGCTCTTATGTCTAATGATTCGCTGAAGCCTGAGCAAGTTGACGAGGGGTCGGGCGCTGAAACTGCAGCACTGCCGGCCAGTGGACGGAGGTCCGCACCGCGGCAACGCGTGGTAGCCTACGATTTCAAACGCCCAGAGCGAGTGGGCAAGGAGCAAATGCGCGCTCTGCAGTCTCTGCACGAAGGATTCGCCCGCAACTTCGGAGCATCCCTGTCAGCCCTGCTGCGCACAATCGTAGAATCGAAATTGGTCAGCGTGGACCAACTGACCTACAGCGAATTCGTCTACAGCCTGGAAATCCCCACCTGCTTTAATCTGTTGCGGCCCACGCCGTTGGACGGAAACTGGATTCTGGACTTCAGCCCTGCCATCCTGTTTCCCATTATCGACCGGATGTTGGGTGGTGTGGGTTCCACCGAATCGCAGATGGTGCGACCGTTGAGCGAAATTGAATTGCGGCTGACCAATCGCATAACCCAAAATTTTCTGCGTGAACTTCAAGCAGCCTGGCAGAATACCATCGCACTTGAAATCGAATTGGAACGCGTCGAAAGCAATCCCCAATTGGTGCAGATTGTTCCGCCCAACGAAGTGGTCATTCTGGTCAGCTTCGAATTAAACATGGGCAAATCGCGCGGTATGGTAAATCTGTGTATTCCCTTCAACACGATTGAACGCATGGGAGGCAAGTTGACCAACAACAGTTGGATCAGCCACGCCTCTGCCAAGAGCAGTCCCGCCAGCCAAAAGCTCTTGGAGCAATTGCTGGGTGCTTCCCACGTCGAGATGGTAGTCAGCTTGGCGCGGTCGACGATCCGCGCCGTCGATCTACTCCACTTGGCCGTAGGTGATATCGTCACGACCGAAAAAGATGTACACGAACTTTTGGAAGTAGAGGTTGCCGGAGTGGGGAAATTCCACGGCAAAGCGGGTGCATTCAAGGGCAAGAAGGCTGTTGAAATCGTGGCCACTATCGACAAACCATCGCCTCAGTCTGCCCCCTAGCATGGGGCCGATTCATAGCCTATGGGCCGCGCGGTAAAATGGGTGGACCGAACTATAATAAGGGCATGGCCATCCAGTCTGGCTCTACCGCTGCTCGATTTTTTCTCCTCTTCGACCGTAGCCCATAACCATGCTTAACAACCGCTTGGTAGCGTATTATCTGGTGATATGCGGGACACTACTGGCTCAGGCTGCGCCCCTCTATGGAGATATCTTTCGCTATCGCGATGGACGAATAATCGCGGGGACGGTCAAAAGTCAAGAGACGGAGACGATCAATCAAGCCCCAGTAAAGGTGTGGGCGGTAGAGGTTCAGCAAGGTGTCTATGTCCGCGTGTTGGAGTCGGAATTGGCGCTCAACGGCTACATTCCCCTATCGGAACCGCGCAAGCAGTACGCGCTCAACGTGGGAGGAGTGGAACAGACGGTAGCGACTCACGCCGCGCTGGCTGGCGAATGCATGAAGCTCGGCTTGTCGGATCTAGCCCAAGCTCACTTCCTGCGCATTCTCGACCTAGCCCCCCAGAATTCACCAGCCCGAGCAGCCACCGGCTATACGCTCGACGCCAATCGTCGCTGGGTCAAGAAAGGGGTCGTGATGGGGGAGAACCGTGGCAAAGTTCTACATAAGGGCCGCTGGAAATTCCCCGAGATAATTGCCATCGAACAGGCTAGAGAAGAAGCCAAAGCCAAGGTCTTGGCAGCTTCGCGAGATCTCTCGCGTTGGCACTCGGTTGCCTTAACTGGCAACGGACCTCGCGTTCAAGAAGCTATGCAGAACATCAGCCAAGTCAACGATCCGCTGACCGCCGGCACGATCATGGATTTCCTCTCGGACAAACGCCATGCGCTACCCGTCGAGCTGCGGATGCTGTACATCGAGGTGCTGTCGCGATTTGAATTGCCGACGGTCGCACAGTTCCTCGCTCGGACGAGCATGTCGGATGCCAGCGAGGTCGTGCGCAATCGCTGCCTTTCTGCCTTGTCTAACTACGGTCGCGAAGCGGCGATTCCAATCTACTTGGGTTACCTCAAGAGCAAGGACAACTCGCAGATCAACAGCGCGGCTTTCGGCCTGCGCCAACTGCAAGCCGAAGGGATTTTCTTTCCGCTGTTGGGCGCGTTGACCAGTAAACACCTGCAGCAGTCCGGTGGAGCTGGGATCAACGCTAGTCCAACCAGCGGCAGCTTTACGGCGGGTAGCAATAAGCCGGTTCAGTTGGAGATCCAAAACCAAGAGGTGCTCAACGCGCTCATTGCGATGACAGGTCAAAACAATGGCTTTAACCGCTCCGCTTGGATCGCTTGGTATGCCAGCGTCTATGCCCGGCCCGCAGGCGACCTCAGCCGAGACCCCTGATTTCCCATTTTGCTACAAATTCACGAATGCTTTTAGAGCATCCAGCGCCTGCAGTGTATCCGCTTGAGATACGTCGCGCCAGCCATCGGCGCGATGGCGAATGATAGCCAGCTTGAATTGCTCCAGAGCCTCGGCCATGTCCACCGGCAAGCTTGGCAAGCGCGCAAACGGCGACTCGCTCAGCGCGGACTCGCCCCCTTCATCCTCCCAGGGTGGCACGTCGTCTTCGCCGTCGGCGGTGACCTGTGCGGAGGGGGACATGTCATCTTCATCCCCGAAATCAGGGCCGTCCGGACGTGGGCCTTCGGCCACACTGCGCAGGCCATCCTTGGCACCCGCCAGATCCTCCTGTTCAGCTTGCGGAGTAAAGTCTTCGTCGATGCCGCCGGTGATCGAGCCATCGGCGCCGATGTCCAGATCATTGGGCTCATGCTCGGGCGATCCCCCGGTCGCTTCCCAACGCGTGCGACGCATTTGGGAAACGCTCCAGCCGCTTTGTGCGGCACCTTCCAGCCACATTTCAGCGTCATCCCAGTCGAGCGAGGCCAAGAAATGGCTCCAGTACACCCCCGCATAGCTGCTATGGCTGCTGCCAAACCGCTCATAGACGCGGCGCAGACGACCGACGTGCTGGGCGGAAACTCCACCCACGCGGCGACTCCAGGCTTCATCGCTGTAGGCTACGGCCGGTGACTCGGAACCCATCAATGCTTCACGCCAGTCGTGGATGATGCGTCCCTTCTCCCAGTTCGTCGTGCTCACCAGCGTGGACCAGCGACCAATAAACTCAGCCGACAACTCGAGACTCTTAGGGTCGTCGATGTCGACGGGGGCCACCTGTCGCCAGGCAATCGCGTTTGGGTTGCTGTGCTCAGATTCAGTGCTGTGCTCAGATTCGACACTGTGCTCAGATTCAACACTGTGCTCAGATTCAGTGGCGAGTTCAGATTCAGTAGGGAGAGGATCCGGCATGTTATCCAAGAGAGGACTCCGTGAAGTTGGCTTTAGAGAGGAACAGCTTACGCAGCAAACGCCGCAGGGCATTGCCACGCGATCATGCTCAAAAGGTTACTCGCTGGCTTCAGAAAGCAAAGACGCAAAGTCCAGCTATAGTCAGAAAACAACGCGACTGCCCGCAGCCAGCTAAGCAACATGAGGGCTGGTCAAACTTTAGGGCTACACTTCCCGATCGTCATATCGCGTTGCCCGACTTGCAAAACCCAATCTCAGTGGCAGCTCGTTGTGGAACAAATGTCGATTGCTAGGGCACAGAGCTCACATGGAAGGGAGCGGACGGTGGGAGTGTCAGGAACATCTCCAGAATCTTGCCCCCGAAACTCTCACGCAGCACACGTTCGCGCAGACGCTGCTGGTTGTATTCGTCCAATTGGTTTAGTAACTGCTCTGTGGGTGGATTGGCTTGCAGCATCTGGGTAGGAAAGTCCTCGCTCCCCAGCAGTTGTTCGACCTGTTCAGCGGCTGCCACTTGGTCGCCCATAATCGACGTGGTGCGGAAACGATCGACGGCCAATTCAAAACGCTGCTGAAAATCGGCTGTGACCGCGTTGGCGTGCACGCCGTTTGCGATCTGTTGCTCCGCTACGCGATAACGACCATCCAAGGCATGCGTGGTTGCACGCCACGCAGCCGCCGAATCTGCTCGGACCACATCCAGGCGGTTGTAATTCCACAGAGTGAAGCCCAGAGCGACGCCGATAGCCAGTAGAGCCGTCACTATCCAAGCGATAACGCGTTTGCCTGAGACGCCCAGTGGCGGGGAGGGCTGCGGCTTGGTGGAGGGGAGTGTCGAGTCATCTGTCATGTGCGATTTACCATCGATGGGCAAAAGCTAGGATGCTAACACTAGAAAGACACTTTGCCTACTCGTCGACCATCTGCTGATTGATCCACTCGACCAATTCAGCGGGGTCTTCCTTTTCGCTTCTGGCAAAGCTGCCGATGGTCAGCTCGGAAGGGACGCTACGCGCTCGCACCAAATACGCGAAGCCGCGCTGAATGAGCTTGTCTTCGATAGCTGGCCTAGCTGCCAACAATTCGGCCAATGCCGTCTGTTGCGTTACTCGGTTTCCAACAAGCAGCGTCTGGCACCTCGCGAATTGCCTAGACACACTGATTGTGAACAGCAGCAAAGCCGTCCATTCAAAACCAGCCGAGACTGGCATGACCCAGAATCCTATCGGAGTCTGCAGGGTCGCCAACTGCGATGTGACCCGCCACAAGTTGCCAACCCCGATACAGATCAGGATCGGCGCGATCAAGCCGGGGGACCTTAGCACGTTGTGCTCTAGCACGGGGATCAGGCGTTGACCAACACCTAAAATCAAGGTCGTCATGAAACCGACGGTCAAGGCGTGCCGAACTGCACCCGTGAATGCATGCGACAGCGGCTGGCCCGAGAGTGCAGCCTGTATATCGCCCACGCTGAGCATGACCAGACCAATAATCAGCCACGCAAATGCCAGCGGCGGGTAGACGTCCAGCAACCAATGTCCTTGTTCCAAGCGCGCCGAAGTTCGGCGTTTGCCAATCAATCCACGCTGGCCGATCGCATAGCAGATGGCACCCGCGCATACCGCCAGCGAGCCGATGGGCTCGGCTATGGCAGACACCCCGCGTCCCAGCGAAAAAGATAGCCCGCTGGCGACACACATCAATACCACGCCGGCGTTGTGCAGCCAGAAAGACCATTCAATGGCACCCAAACGCGGCTTGCCGATGCGCAGCAGGCCGGGCAAAAGCATTTGCCCGAAACCGTAGATCGAATTCATCGCGAAGCCGAACACGGCCAGCTTGATAATCAGCATGCGTTCATCGTGGCTGTAGACGGCCGGCCCAGCAGTGCCGGCTTGCAGTCGCAAGTAGAGAGTCGCGGCGGCCCACACCACCAACCACAAACCCGACATGAACACGGCGCGGCCCCAGGTCGCTTGCCACTTCTGCCGGACGATGTTCCACTGCACGAACCACAAAGCTACCGACAAGCCCAACAGCAGCCCTGCGCTGCCGATGCCCAGAGAGGTCAGTCGCTGCGGAGCCACAGACCAGGCCACCCCACCCGCCAAAGCAATAAGCGTCAACCCAAGCCCCGCGTGGCAAAGTTGCTGCCGCCGGCGCGTGCTGGCCGCATCCTTCAAGACCGTTCGCAGTGAAATCCCCACGATGAACAAGCCGATGAAGCCCCACAACTGCGCCTCGCCGTGCGCAATCACATGCGCAGCATCGACGACAACAAAGTCCTCACTTTGTCCAATCATCGCCAGCAGATAGCCGCCCCAAGCGGCACCCAGTGAGAGAGTGATTGCCAACGCCGCTAAAATGAACCCACGATGAATTCGCTCCGCAGCTACTCGGTCTCGGTCGATCGGCACACCGGCGCTCTCGGCCAGCCGCTGCAGGAGCTCGTCCAGTGAGACTCCGCGCTGAGCCGCAAATTGATCGAGCGGTTGAAAGTGGCCAAAGGGTCCAGGGGCTCCTCCCACACCGACGCGATCGACCGGCTCACCGTACTGGCGAAAAATATCGCGACAGGCAGGATAGAGGGCCACCACGTGGCGGACGGTCATCTCGGGGCGAATTGCAGGTGCGTGATAGGACCGTGCAGACGCAGAGGGTTCTTCAGTGGTTGCGGAACTCATGCGGTCGCCGGGTCCATGCTAGCAGGGTCGATACCGAGCGTTTGCATGGCGGCAGCCAATTTGGACGCGTCAAAATCGGACGATTGTGCCAAGGTTCTCAGCGTGGCATACACGATATGCTCTGCGTCCACTTCAAAGTGATGTCGCAACGCTTCTCGAGTATCGCTCCGCCCAAAGCCATCGGTGCCCAGCGTCACATAGGTGCCCGGTATCCATTGGCGAATTTGATCGGGTACCAGTTTGATGTAGTCGGTGACCGCAATGAAGGGGCCACTCACATCGCTGAGCGTCTCTTCCAAGTAGCTCCGTCGCTGCGGTGAGCCTGGATGCAACGCATTGAAGCGGTCTGCAGCTTGAGCCTCACGTCGCAACTGGCAATAGCTGGTCACGCTCCACACGTCGCAGCCGATACCGAATTGTTGGGCGAGCATCTCCTGGGCTCGCAAGACCTCGGGCAACAGGGAACCGCTGCCGAACAGTTGTGGTCGAGTTCCAGTGCTGGCTGGCGCTGCATTGATCGAATGCAGTCGGTACATGCCATTAAGAATGCCGGCTTCAGCACCTGTGGGCATGGCTGGCATCGAATACATTTCGTTGTAGCCCGTCAGGTAGTAGAAGATCTGTTCATTGTCGACATACATCCGCCTCAGCCCGTCTTGGATGATGACCGCGAGTTCGTAACCATAGGCTGCGTCGTAGGACCGCAAGTTGGGGATCGTGGTGGCGACGAGCGGGCTGTGGCCATCGCAGTGCTGCAAGCCTTCGCCCTGTAGTGTCGTGCGTCCGGAAGTGGCACCAATTAGAAAACCTTTCACTCGTGAATCGGCTGCGGCCCAAATGAAATCTCCCACTCGCTGGAAGCCGAACATCGAGTAATACAGATAGAAGGGGATCATCGGCGTGCGCTGGTGTGCGTAGCTGGTCCCGGCGGCAATGAAACTACCCATCGCGCCCGCTTCCGTAATCCCTTCCTGCAGCACTTGTCCATCCTTGGCTTCGCGATAATACATCAACTGTCCCGCGTCGACTGGATCGTACAGTTGTCCCTGGCTGGAATAAATCCCGTAGGTGGCAAACAACGAATTCAACCCAAACGTGCGCGCTTCATCAGGGATGATCGGCACAACGTGCTTGCCGATGTCCTTGTTCTGCAAAAGCTGCGATAGGATGCGGGCGATGTTCATGGTGGTCGCTGCAGTCCGTTTGCCCGAACCTTGCAGGTGCCTGCTGAATTCGTCCAGGCCGGGAATTGCCAGCGGCGTAGTAGCCGTATTCCGCTTAGGAAGGAAGCCACCTAGCTCCTTTCGACGATCCTTGAGATAGGTCATCTCTTCGCTGGAATCGTCTGGGCGACAGAACGCCATGCGATCTAGTTCGGACTCGCTGAGCGGGATTTCAAATCGTTTGGCAAAGGCTCGTAGTTCGTCGGCGTTGAGTTCGTGTTGCTGGTGTGCGACATTGCTAGCCTCGCCAGCCGTCCCCAAGCCATAGCCCTTGATCGTTTGCGATAGGATTACCGATGGTCCGTGTTTGTATTGAGTCGCCGCCATGTAAGCCGCGTACACCTTCTTGGGATCGTGGCCGCCGCGTCTCAAGCGTTGGAGTTGATCGTCGGAAAGATGGGCCACCAGAGCTTGCAGCTCGGGCGACGTACCAAAGAGGTGTTCGCGAATGTAGGCTCCCGATTCGAAGGCCAGCTTTTGGAATTCTCCATCGACCAATTCATTCATCCGCGCTGCCAGCAACCCATCCTTGTCTGCCGCAAACAATTCGTCCCAGTCGCTACCCCAGATGTTTTTAATGACATTCCAGCCCGCGCCGGTAAACGCCCCCTCCAACTCCTGGATGATCTTCCCATTGCCCCGCACCGGGCCATCGAGTCGCTGCAGATTACAAATGACCACAAACGTTAAGTTGTCCAAATGCTCTCGGCTGGCAATCGACAGCGCTCCACGCGATTCGGGCTCATCGCTCTCTCCGTCTCCCATAAAGCACCACACTCGCGATTCAGACGCATCGATGATACCGCGATGGGTTAGGTAGCGCAGAAAGCGCGCGTGATAGATAGCCATCAACGGCCCGAGCCCCATCGAGACGGTTGGGAACTGCCAGAAGTCGGGCATCAGCCAAGGGTGTGGATAGGATGAGAGTCCCGTCTCACGTGGAGTCTCGCGACGAAACTGCTCAAGGTCGGCTTCGCTCAAACGCCCCTCGAGAAAGGCACGCGAATAGATACCGGGCGAGGAGTGCCCTTGAAAGTAGACGCTATCGCCAAAGTGATCTTCGGTCGGCGCACGAAAAAAGTGGTTCAAGCCTGTCTCGAACAAAGTGGCCGCCGAAGCATAGGAGGCCAAGTGCCCCCCAATGCCAGGCGATGTTTGGTTGGCACGCACGACCATCGCCATGGCATTCCAGCGGAGCAAGTTGCGAATGCGTTTTTCAATGCGCAAGTCCCCCGGATAAGCTGGTTGGTATTGGACAGGGATCGTGTTCAGATAGGGAGTCGACGTGGCGACGGGCAGAGCCGCGCCATAGCTACCCGCCCGCAACCGCAAGGCATGCAGTAGCGCGGCCACGCTCGCGGGATCGTAACGCGCGGCCACGCTATCCAGCGACTCGTACCAGTCGTTGAGCTCCGCCGCATCGATCGCTCGCTGAGTCTTCTGTCCCACTACTGTGCTCATCGCTAGGTTTCCTGGTTAAGTAACAAACTGTTCAGCCTCTTAGCCCGGCGGCCACTCTTAGCCTGGCGGCCATCTTCTTAGCCCGGTGCCTACTTCTTAGCCCGGTGCCTACTTCTTAGCCCGGCGGCCTACTTCTTAGCCCGGCGGCCTACTTCTTAGCCCGGTGCCTACTTCTTAGCCCAGAGGGCGTCTCTTAGCCCAGAGGGCGTCTCTTAGCCCAGAGGGCGGAATATCTCTGCCGGTGGCGTGAGCCACCGGATCTCAGCCATCTGCCTAGTAAGCCCGGAGGGCGACACATCGATCAGCCTTATCTGCTGCGCAATGAATTTCGCAATGAAATTCCCTGCGCAATGAAAATATTTCATAAGCACTATAAATCATACCCTCGCGTGCCGCCCTCCGGGCTAACTGATTAGTTTCTGCCAGTCCGGTGGCTGACGCCACCGGCAAGGTTATGCCGCCCTCCGGGCTAAAACGCCAGTATATGCCGCCCTCCAGGCTAAAACGCCAGTATGTGACGCCCTCCGGCCTAAAACGCCAGTCCGGCAAGGATATGCCGCCCTCCGAGCTATCCAATGCATACTCAGCCGCTGCTTACTAGCAATATATACCTTTGTATGCAGGTTTAGCAAGGTTGCAATTGCAATTTTGAAATCAGGTCAACGCTATGGGTTTGAGCCTGCGTCTTGGGCCTTAACTGCCGTACTCACTTCTGGTTTGCCGATGCCTTCTTCTTCTTTGCAGTTGAGCCTGCAGCGTCGTGCTGCTCGATCCACTCCTTCAGAGCGAGCGCTTGATTGTGCTCCTCGTCCTTCGCGCCATACAGCAATAAAATACGCGAACTGCCGGCTGACTCTAGCAACTCGGCAACGGCCGCCTGATTGTCGTCCAGTTCCTTAAAGTATCGTCTGCGAAACTCGTCCCACCGTTCGGGATCGTGGTTGAACCAGCGACGTAGTTCGGTACTCGGAGCCACGTCCTTTAGCCAAGCGTCGATATCGAGGTCTTCTTTTTTCACGCCGCGCGGCCACAGACGATCGACCAGCACGCGGTGGCTGCCATCGGCGGCGGGCGGGTGGTAGGCGCGGGCTATTTCAATTTTCGGTTTGCGTTTGGTCATGCTCAACTCCGGTTCAAGTAGAGCGACGTAGGTTGGTAGGTTCCCG
>CAKQNH010000062.1 GCA_934255105.1 uncultured Pirellulaceae bacterium | reverse complement strand
GCGCGACTGCTGCGCGAAATGCACGCTGTGGTTCAATGAGGGTTGATGATCGACGAGCAACCGTTCGGTCGAAGGTGACCCAATCTTCTACGATGAGAGAAGCGAGTTGAGTTGTAAACATCTTCCTGTCACCCATCTTCCTGTCAAAAAAGGAGCGGGTATTTTGACAGTAAGATGGGATGGCTCCTGCAACTTTCCTGTCCTAAAATGTGGGGGCTTACATACCGTCGAGCACTCACTACAGAAAAGTCTAGCCCGAAAGCTACGACAAGTCGCAGCAGTCCAAAGAAGGTAACTGCAGTCCGAAAAACGTGACTGCAGCCCGAAGAAGGTAGGTGCAGGCTGAAGAACGTAAGTACAGCTCGAAGAAGGTAAGTGCAGGCTGAAGAGCACTACTGCAGTCCAAAGAGCGCAACGGTCGAGCAATGAAATAAGCTGAGCAATAAAATATAATATTAGTATTATATTGCCGAGCAATAAATCGTCGAGCGTTACGCACTGGCATGTTGAAAAAAACAAGCTCTCAATGCGAAAGAAGCATCAAGCTGCTTAAGCCAAGGCGGCTTCGCGCATCTTGCTGGCATTGCCGGCTTGACCGAAGGAGGTCATGCGAGCGATACAGACTTGCTTCATCGCTTCGCGAGCTGGCTTGAGGTAGTCGCGCGGGTCGAACTTCTCAGGCGACTCTGCCAACACCTTGCGGATAGCACCGGTAATCGCCATGCGGCAATCGGTATCCACGTTGATCTTGCGCACGCCACTCTTGATACCACGCTGAATTTCTTCCACAGGTACGCCGTAGGTCTGCTTCATCTGGCCACCATATTTGTTGATGATGTCCTGCAGCTCTTGAGGCACGGACGAACTGCCGTGCATGACCAAGTGGGTGTTGGGGAGCAGCGCGTGAATCGCTTCGATGCGTTTCATATCCAGCACTTCGCCATCGGGCTTGCGCGAGAATTTATAGGCACCGTGACTGGTTCCGATAGCGACCGCAAGCGCGTCGACTCCGGTGGCTTCTACAAAACGAGACGCCTCGTCGGGATCGGTCAATAGTTGATCGTGCGTGAGCGTTCCGGTGGCTCCGTGTCCATCCTCTTGCTCCCCTTCACCGGATTCGAGCGAGCCCAAGCAGCCGAGTTCACCTTCTACAGAAACGCCACGAGCGTGCGCTAGTTTGACGACTTCGCTCGTCACCTTGACGTTGTAGTCAAAGGAAGCGGGTGTCTTGCCATCCTCTTCCAGCGAACCGTCCATCATGACGGAGGTGAAACCGTTCTCGATGGCGCTCAAGCAGGTGGCCACGCTATTGCCGTGGTCTTGGTGCATGACGATTGGAATGTGCGGGTAGAGCTCGGCGGCAGCCAGCATTAAGTGCCGCAGGTAGGCGTCTTGCGAATAGGCTCGGGCACCTCGCGAGGCCTGGATAATCACGGGCGAATCGGTAGCATCGGCCGCTTCCATGATCGATTGGATTTGTTCCATGTTGTTGACATTGAAGGCAGCCACTCCGTAGTTATTCTCGGCTGCGTGATCCAATACGACTCGGAGGGGTACTAAGGCCATCGAACTCAACTCCTTGGGGGGGCTGCCCCATAAACGAACGGTGTCAATATCTTGCGGTAACAGGCTGGAATTATCAACTGCGACGCAGCGACTGGCAATCCCTGATTAGCCCCGTGGCTCAGGCGGGCTGTAGAATGGCCTTGACGACTTGTCCCGAATGCATCTTTTCAAAAGCCTCGTGCCACTGTTCCAGCGGCCACACACCTCCAATAATCGGTTCCACGTCGAGCTGTCCGCTGGACAACAGTGCGATAACGCGCTCCCAAATCGGCCAATTGTGACTGAAACTTCCCTGCAACGTCACATTCTTTTGGACGAGTGGATCCAAGTTGAAACCCAGCGGTTGTGGTCCCCAGCCAACTTTGCTGATCCAGCCTGCGGGGCGAACGATCTTGAGTGCGATCTGCAGCGTGGCGCTCGCCCCGGCCGCGTCGATCACTCCGTCGCATCCCAGGCCATCGCGCTGCAAGGCCCACTCCGACGCGTCTCCGACGATGGGCGTGCAGCCGTAGCCCTTGGCGATCTCGAGCCGCTGGCGATCTGCATCCAATCCAACCAAGGCGACCTCCGCGCCACACAAGCGAGCCATGGCGGCACACAAAATGCCAATTGTGCCCGGTCCCAGAACCACTACCCGATCCCCAGGTTCGATGCGCGCATTGCGGACGACGGCGTTGTAGGCCACGCAGCAAGGCTCGGTGAGGCAGGCCCGATCAATGGTCAAGCTGTCGGGAACATGGTGGAGAATCCGCGCTGGGACGCGCACGTATTTGGTCATTGCGCCGTCCACGCCATAGCCAAACCCTTTGCGAGTTGGATCCAGGTTGTACAGGCCGCGACGCGACATGGGATTGCTCGTATCGATGACCGCCGCCGTCTCGCTGACCACGCGATCGCCTTCGCGCCAGCCAGCGACCGATGCGCCGACTTCGGCAATGACGCCCCCAAATTCATGGCCTAACACTACGGGGTAGTTGACCGGCCAAGAGTGATCGGCTGTCCATTGATGCAAATCGCTGCCACACACCCCCACGCTGCCAACCTCCAGCAGCACATCGTCGGGCCCAATCGCCGGTCGATCCACCTCGCGCAGTTCGACAGAGCCTCGGGTCGGAGCGAAATTAACTACGGCAGCGGACTTTGACATCGTGAATGAATCCGAAAAGCGATTGGGGGGCGGGAATGGAATGGACGGTTGGTGAACTTTAGCTGGTGAAGTTTAGCCGATGAACTCTAGACTGAACGGCTTTCGCAATGCCGCGACTTGTCGTAGCTTTTGGTCACGGCCATGGGCCATGAGCGGTCTCGACGGTGGGGGATTATTTTTCGGAATAGGAACGCGGAATAGGAAATAGTATGTCACTAGGCGAGTAGGTTCCAAGCTGGTGAACCTTGAATCCAACTTGATTCGTACCGTCAGACTCGCCGTGCGGCAAGGGTTCGCGTGAAAGCTACGACAAGTCGCAGCAGTCCAAAGAGCCTAACCGCATTCCAAAGCGTTATCCTATTCCTCAACTCCAAAGCTTTATCCTATCGTCAATTCCAAAGCGTTATCCTACCGTTAGCAGTTCGCTTCGGCTACGACAGTAATTCTTCTCACGATGCTCAGCGTAGAGGACAATTCCTGCACAACCCCCCCAATTCATCTTGAGGCGAGCTTGGCAGATCGGCTAGCCTACCCGGCGACTGGTCGTTACATCCCGCTGGCGGGAGTTTCGGGGGCCAGACTTATACACAGGAGTTTTCGCGTGGTGAAATTGCCAACATTCGACCAAACAGGCGGCACCGTTCCACAGCACGTGTTGATCACGCGGTTGAGCGCCATTGGCGACTGCATACTCACTTTGCCGCTGGCTGTGAAAATCAAACAGTTGTGGCCCGACTGCCGCATCACTTGGGCCGTCGACTGCGCGGCCGCTACGCTGTTAGAAGAACACCCGGCAATCGACGAAGTGTTTCGGGTACCCAAGGACTGGTTGGCTCAGCCCAAACGCTGGCACCACCTCCGCAGCCAACTCCGACAACGGCAATTCGACCTCGTCTTCGATCCTCAGGGATTGTGCAAGAGCAGCCTGCTGGGGCGCCTGAGCGGCAGCAAGCTGAGAGTGGGGTTCGACTACTCGCACGCGCGAGAATTGGCCCCCTGGGCGGCCACCCATCGCATACGCCGTAGCGCCCGGCACATGGTCGATACCTATCTGCAGTTGCTCAGCCCATGGTGCCAAGTCGCTCCGGGCAGCGGTGAATTCCAGATGCCGGTCTTTGAACAAGCAGCGCAGCGTGTCGAGCAGAAGTTGCAGGATTTAGAGCTAAGCTATTTGCCCGGTCTGCCATCAGCCGTCGATGCCAACTCTAACTCTACCGCCGGCGAGCAACGCTGGGTAGCGATGAATGTCGGGGCGGGCTGGGTCTCTCGGCGTTGGTCACCGGAACGCTACGGATGGATTGCACAGCAATTGTGGCAGCGGCACAGCCTGCGGTCGCTGGTCCTTTGGGCTGGAGACGAAGAGCACGCTATGGCCGAACAGGTCGTCACGCAGAGCGCAGGTGCAGCTATAGCCGCTCCGCCCACCACGCTTCGCGAATTGGTGGAAGTCATCCGGCGCTGTGAATTGCTAATTACCGGCGACACGTCACCGCTGCATATGGCTAGCGCCGTCAAAGCTCCCTGCGTAGGATTGTTTGGCTCTACTTGGGCCGACGAAGGTGGGCCGTACGGCAACCAACACATCGCAATTCAAAGCACCATTTTGCCAGACAAGCGCCGCAGGGCGCGGCGCACCTCGACCAGCAGTATCAATGCCATCGAGATCAGCGAAGTTCTGCATGGCTGTTCGCAACTGATCGCAAAACTGCAGAGCTCGGCATCCCAACGCACTCGCCGACTAGCTGCGTAGTAGCGGTTTTACGAAGTTAGCGGTTTTACCAAGGCGCGCGGACTGGGTAGACACCGAATTGTCCCGTGTTGCTGGGCCAACGCGGAGTCGCATAGAACGCGCCACCCGCCGATGGTGTTGCCGCATAACCGAACTGGTGGTAGATCGGTGTCATGGTGTTCTGCGACACGCCCCACGAGTAATTCTGCTGCGTGACGGCGGTTGGCGGCACGACCAATGCCGTGGGTTGTCCATAGGGCAGATAGTAATACTGCCCATGCCAAGGCTGCCCGGCGGCGGCCTGCTGAGCCCACGCATCGCCGCGCGTGGCCGGTCCCAAATTGCCCAGTCGCGAAAATGGGCGCTGTGCCATGACGGCTGACTGAAGGACTAAGCCTGCAAGCACAGCCCCGAGCAAGATTCGAATGTTCATGTAAGAAATTTCCTTGTGGGATGGAGCATTGGCCTAGGGGCGCGGCAGGATCGACCCAAATTTGCTAGAGACGATGCCGTGCAGCGATGGCGAGTAATGGACTTTGGTGCTGTTCAAACCTCGCCCGTTGTCGTAGTAACTATGATAACGGCGGTGATGCGTGTACATCATTTCGTGCGGGTAGAGCGGCTGGTACGTGTAGTAGGTGTGCCCCACCCAAGCCGGCGTAGGGACGGGGGCCACATACATCTCGGCTGTCGCTTGATTGGCGTAGCCTTGGGTGTATTGGTTGGCGAACAACCGCGGGGCGTTGCCGTAGTAATCCTGCGCGCCGTAACTCTGGGCACTGGCCGACTGGGTCACGCTCAGTGCGGCTAAAGCTACAAAACTGAAAATGCTGATACGTTTAATCATGGTTCGTGTTCCTTCCGTGGGGTCATGCGTCCCAAATTTGGTGACGCATCCGATCGGCACCACCTGGGCTAACGATCGGAATGTTGGCACCCCACGATTGATTGTAAATTGGCGAGCTTAGGCTAGGTTACCCATTCGGAGTACTTCCCGATGTACCTACCCCTCGTATTCAGAACATTTGTCGTAATCACCCCGAGTTGACTCAAACGGGTAAACTGGAAAAGATATCCCAGCTATCATAATCGCACTCCGCAGGCTCGCAGCATCGGTCGGAGGCTCAACGGTCGATGTTGTAGCATTGATCAACTGAACACGCAGGGAGGATAAACAAGCCACATGCCAAAGCGCTCGGGAGCAGACGGGAAATCTAGTAGAAATGGTTCGCCATCGGGCAGACGCAAGGGCAAGGGGACTGCCAAAACTTCGGAACTGTTCGAAAATGCAGCCCTGCAGCAGATCGAGCCGATCGCGCTGCGCGACGCGGCTCAAGATCGCTATCTCAACTACTCGCTATCGGTGATTACCAGTCGCGCACTGCCAGACGTGCGCGACGGGCTCAAGCCTGTTCAGCGGCGGATTCTGTATGCCATGAGTCAGCTTGGGATCACGTTTGAAGCCAAGCCGCGCAAGTGTATGTTTGTGTGCGGCAACGTGACCGGCAACTACCATCCACATGGCGACGTGTCCGTCTACGATGCGTTGGTGCGCATGGCGCAGCCGTGGGCCATGCGCCAGCCGCTGATCGACGGTATTGGGAATTTCGGTTCGATCGATGGAGACAACCCTGCCGCACCGCGGTATACCGAGTGCCGTATGACCGCAGCGGCTTCGGAGCTGTTGCACGACCTGGGCAGTCAGATCGTGCCGCACAAAGCCAACTACGATAATTCGCGGCAAGAACCCGTGGTGTTGCCCACCCGCCTGCCCAACTTGCTGGTCAATGGCTCGACTGGCATTGCCGTGGGTATGGCCACGAACATTCCCCCGCACAACTTGGGAGAGGTCTGTCGCGCGCTGCTCAAACTGCTGAATGATCCCGACATCAAAGATTATCAGTTGGTAGCCAACGACGCGGTGCAGGGGCCCGACTTTCCCACCGGTGGGCAGATCATCAACACCAAGGAGGAACTGCGCGAAATTTATAGCACGGGGCAAGGTTCTATCAAACTGCGCGGCACGACCATTACTGTCACCGATGCTAAAGGGGGCAAGACGCTGCAGATCACGTCGATCCCTTACGCGGTCAATAAATCGGTGTTGGTCGAGCGGATCGCGGAGATAGTGGTCAGTAGCAAGATGCCCCTGATCGAAGACGTCCGCGATCTGTCGACCGAAGACATCCGCATCGATATGCCACTCCGCAAGGATGCGGACGAAGCCAAAGTGCTGGCGTATTTGTACAAGCATACGCCGCTGCAGACGAACTTCAACGTCAATTTGACCTGCCTGGTCCCGACGGAGAATCCCGAAGTGGGACGCCCCGAACGATTGGGGCTCAAGGAAATGCTGTGGCATTTCCTGCATTTTCGGCTGCAGGTAGTTACCGCGCGGTTGGAGCATGAACTGGCGGTGCTGCTGCGTCGCATGCACATCCTGGCAGGCTTTGTGTTGATCTTCGACGCGCTCGATGAGATCATCAAAATCATTCGCGCTTCGGACGGCAAAGCCGATGCGGCCAACAAGATCATGCAGCGGTTTCCCGCCGCCAAGGGAGGCTTGGACGCCGAACAAACCGACGCGATCCTGGAATTGAAATTGTATCGCTTGGCCAAGCTCGAAATCAATTTGATTCAAGAGGAGCTGCGCGATAAGCAAAAGCGCGCGCGGGAGATCGAAAAACTGCTTAAAGAGAAAACCGACGACACCATCAACTCTGGTCGTTGGATGATTGTGCGGCAAGAGATCGAAGGCTTAATCACTACCTACGGCAAGACCAAAGCCGGGGCTCGTCGTTCCGAGATTGTGACGGTCGGCGAGGAGCTTGAGTATTCGGCTGAAGACTTTATTGTTGCCGAGGACTGCAACGTGCTCGTTTCAACCGATGGGTGGGTCAAACGCCAGCGGCAGATCGCCGACCCCAGCAAGAGCCGCTTGCGCGAAGGTGATAGTGTGTTGGCTTGCGTGGCCGGCTCCACGCGGACATCGATCGCCTTCTTCTCGTCCTTCGGGGTTTGCTACACGGCCAGAATGGTCGACATCCCAGCTTCGACAGGCTACGGCGAGCCGATCCAGAAGCTGTTTAAGATGAAAGACGGCGAGCGGATTGTCTCCGCTCTGTCGCTCGACACACGCGTGGTCGGGAATATCAGCGAGGATCCCAAACGCCCCGATTACTCTCCCGAGATCCATGGTTTTGCGGCTACGAGCAATGGTTTCGCTCTGCGCTTTGGCCTTGAGCAGTTTGCCGAACCATCGACTCGCAGCGGTCGCCGCTTTGCGCGTGTAGCTCCAGGTAGCGAGCTGATCGGCGTCGTGCCCGTCACCGGCAGCGAGACGATTCTAGCCATCTCCGCCGATTGTCGAGCGATGGTCTGTCCGGCGGCAGAGGTAAACTATCTGTCGGGCCCCGGCAAAGGGGTAACGCTTATAAAACTCTCCAAGACCGATCGCTTGCTGGGCTTTAAAGCCTCAACCGGCGATCGCGACCTGTTGGTTGTCGAAACCAATCGTGGAGCGAAGAAGACTATTTCCACGGTCAAGTACCGCACCACCTCGCGCGGCGGTCGCGGTATCGAGATTCAGAAAAACGGCAAGATCAAAGCCATCGTCACGCTCCCACCCGGTGCGCCTGAGCCGCTGGATGATGAGTAGTTCGTAGCGGAAGTCGCCAAGACTTTCGGGATTGTGGCGGCCGAAACTCTTGGCGAGTTCCGCTACGGCAACGACCGAATACAAATGTTCACACAAGAATTTTAGGAACGCAATGGCAACTGTAACTAAATCGTATAGCGCACAGGATATCGTTGCCCTCGAAGGACTCGAGCCGGTGCGGAAGCGACCGGGGATGTATATCGGTGGAGTCGGTGCGTCGGGCCTACACCATTTAGTGTGGGAGATCATCGATAACTCAGTTGACGAGGCGATGAACGGCTATGCGACAGAGATCATAGTGACGCTGCATAAAGACGGTCGCACCGTTAGCGTGGCAGACAATGGTCGCGGCATTCCGGTCGACACCCATGCCAAGACCAAGAAGAGCGCGTTGGAGATGGTGTTGACCATTTTGCACGCTGGTGGAAAGTTTGAGGGGAAGAACTACAAGACCTCGGGCGGTTTGCACGGTGTGGGGGCTTCCGCCGTCAATGCGCTCTCCAAGCACATGATCGCTGTCGTCCGCCGCGATGGGTGTCAGTACAAGATGGAGTTCGCGCAGGGCAAACCGATCACCAAATTGCAGAAGGCCAAGGGGACGTTTCGCGGTACGGGAACGACGATCACGTTTACTCCCGACCCGACGATCTTCCCCAAGACGGACTTCAATCCCGAGACCATTCGCCAGCGTTTGGAGGTAACCAGCTTCCTGCATCGCGCCGTGAAAGTAATCTTCGTCGATGAGACGACGGGAAGCAAAGATATCTTCTTTCACGAGAATGGTATCGTGGACTACTTGGCGCAAGTTATTAAGGAGCGGGTGGCGCGCAGCATCCACGACACTCCCTTTACGGTCCACAAAGATGGAGAAGAGCGGGTCGAGATCGCCTTGCAATGGACCGAATCGACCGACGAGCACGTCCGCTCGTACGTCAACGGCATTCCCACACCCAGCGGCGGAACCCATGAAAATGGTTTTCGCGCCGGTATGAGCAAGGCGCTCCGCAACTTCTTCGAGACTCACAATTTAATTCCGCGGGGGATTAAGATCTCGCACGAAGACATCCGCGAGGGTGTGGTGGCGATCGTATCGGTATTTGTTCCCGAGCCCCAGTTTCAGGGACAGACCAAGGACCGACTCAACAACAGCGAACTGCAGTCGGTGGTCGACGGCATTATTCGTTCGGCCTTGGAGCAGTGGCTGAACAACAATCGCAGCGTGGCTGAAACCGTCGTAGCGCGGATCATCGCCTCGGCCCGTGCGCGGGCCGCCTCGCGGGCCGCTTCCGAAGCGGTTTCTCGCAAGACGAGCACGTCGCGGGGGACGATGTTGCCCGGCAAGCTCAGCGACTGCATTTCAGCCGGACGCGGCAACTCGGAACTGTTCATCGTCGAAGGTGATTCGGCCGGTGGCAGCGCCAAGCAGGGACGCGACCGCACTCATCAAGCGATTTTGCCGCTGCGTGGAAAAGTGCTCAACACTGAAAACTCAACCCTCAAAAGAGTGTTAGAGAACAAGGAACTGCTAGACATGGTGACCGCGTTGGGTTGCGGCATTGGCAAGGACTTCGATCTGTCGCGCCTGCGTTACGATCGAGTCATTCTGCTGGCCGACGCCGATTCCGATGGGCATCATATCACTACCTTGCTATTAACTTTTTTCTATCGCCACATGCCCGGATTGATCGCCGATGGTCGCGTGTGCATTGCGGTTCCGCCGCTGTATCGCATCGACATTGGCAAGGAAACTTTTTGGGCGGCGGACAACGATCATCGAGATCGGATATTGGCTGACGCCGACAAACGCTCCAAGCCCGAGATCATGCGTTTCAAAGGCTTGGGTGAAATGATGCCCAAGGACTTGTGGGAGACAACACTCAATCCCGCTACTCGCAAATTGCTCCAAGTGCAGATCGACGATCAACTGGATACCGACCGCGTGATGGCTGATCTGATGGGCAGGGACGCTTCAGCCCGGTTCCGCTTCATCATGGAGCGTGCCGAAGACGCGCAAGAAATCGACGTGTAAACTATGACGTTCGTATAAGCCCTTCGTATTGTGACCTAACGCGCTAGCGTAGGGTTTCGAGGGTGTAAACTAGACCTCAGCGTTAGTTCAACATTAAAGACAGGTAGTTCGTGAGTGGCTCCGCCGGGAGCGTCGCGTTTACGCTTGCACCCACTTGCGATATAATTCTATAGCCCTTCACGCCATAGTCGTTGATCGCTCCGCCGATCATTGTTATTGTCGTTGATCGCTCCGCCGATCATTGCGAGTCGTGAATAGCGCATCGGTAGCATCAACGCATATGCAGACGCCCCAGCAATGATCGGCGGAGCAATCGACGACAAACAAGGTCAACACCTGCGGATTCCAGCTTCGTGAGCAGTAAAGTCAATCCAAAATCGCTCTCAGCTCCAGATTCCCACGAGCGAACTCGCCAAGATCATTTGAGCGAGAAGGCTGAGGATTACGTGGAAGCCGTAGCGGAAATCCTGGCCCAGCGAGACGAATGCCGTGTGGTCCACTTGGCCGCATTCTTTGGAGTCAGCCATGTGACGGTAACTCGCATCGTCGCCCGACTAGTGGGTGAAGGGCTATTAGAGACCGAACCCTATCGCCCAATTGGGTTGACCGATAAGGGGCGTGAATTAGCGGTTCAGTCGCGTCAACGACATGAAATTGTTCACTCATTTCTGCTGGCCCTAGGGGTGGACGAAGCGACCGCTGCGCAGGATGCCGAAGGTATCGAACATCATGTCAGCCCGTCGACGCTGGAGAAACTTGCCAAACTGACGAAGAAATTGACGCAGTGAGTAAGCATCGATCGGCTATAGTTGGCGTGGATGAGGGGGAGCCGAAGTCGCCAGGCTTTGGGCAAACTACGCAAATTCTAAAGTCTGGCCAATTCGGCTACAACAAATCCAATTTCTGATGCATGCCCGTTGGAGATTGAGACATTCTGCCACGCTGGGACAAATTTACAAAGCCAAACATTGTCGACTCGCCAGTTGGCTTGATAGTTTTGAGCAATCGTTCCCAACATAAATCCAGTCATTCTGCCTGGGGAATCGCGCTTGGAGCGTCTCATTCCTTAGCTCTGCAGCGCGCGAGCCGCCTGACTGGCGAACAGCGGTCGGCGCCACAGGCCGCCGGATAAACGCCTTGGCACGCTAACTGCAATCTGAACTCCGTCAGCGAACAATAGCGCAGTCGCATCAATCCGCAGAGGAAGTGTTCAACTGCCACAGAGCGCTAGCACGCATCACACACAACAAATCTTGTACAGGAGCAAATAGAGATGAAAACGAATCATTGGAAACGGTTTGCGTGGGTTGCCGCGCTGCTGGCCATCGTCGCCTCGGCCGGCTGGGCAGCCACGGAGGGAGGGAGTCTTAAAGAAGCAAAAACGCTGGCTCCCTTGACTCAGGTATCTCCCGAGGTAGAGCAGGCTATTGAGTCGGCCAATAATCTTTCCGTGGCATTTCGCACGGTGGCAAATCGACTGTTGCCTGCGGTGGTATCGATAGAAAACCGGCCCAGCGTTGCTTGGCAAAACCAAGCTCAAGTTCAACCATCT
>CAKQNH010000061.1 GCA_934255105.1 uncultured Pirellulaceae bacterium | reverse complement strand
AGAAGAAGCACCAACTATTCGAAAGCGATGCACCGAGCTTTACCCACGTCATTATGAACCCGCCCTACAAGAAAATTAACATTGGGTCGGCCACGAGGAAGCACCTCAGTAGCATTGGCATCGAAACGAGCAATCTATACACGGCATTCATGTTGCTATCAGTAAATGCATTGGTTGATGGCGGCCAGTTTGTCTCAATTACACCTCGGAGCTTCTGCAACGGCCCATACTTCAAGACATTCCGCAAGGCATTTCTTCTCGCTATGCATTTAGAGCGGCTTCATGTCTTCGAGTCGAGAAAAGATGCATTTGCGGATGATTCGGTTCTTCAAGAAAATATAATTGTTCATGCAGCAAAGATTGATGGTAAGCGGGACAGAGTTGCAATTTCAACTTCAGCGAGTGCAACCGATCTAGATGGAACGCATCGTGTGGTTCCGTACGAATCAGTTGTTACAGTAGGTGACCCCGATCTTTTCATACATATCGCGATGAGTGAAGAATCGGATGCTGTAGCTAGTCGCATCGAAAAAATGCCCTCCTCGCTTGTTGATGCAGAATTGTCGGTTTCGACTGGTCGAGTCGTCGATTTCCGTGCTCGAGAATTCCTTAAAGATACGTCGTCCGAGAACACGGTCCCGCTGTTGTATCCTTGTAACATCAGTTCATTTGGAATCACTTGGCCAAAGGACAAAACAAAGAAACCCCAGGCGATCATTTGTTGCGAAGAGACGAGCAAGTTACTCATCAAGGCGGGATGCTACGTTCTTGTAAAGCGATTCACAACGAAGGAAGAGAGACGCCGAATCGTTGCGGCAGTCCTTCATGCCGACGCTCTGGGCTATGACGATATTGGCATCGAGAATCACTTGAATTACTTCCACTGCAATGGCGACCCATTAGATGAAGATGTAGCGTACGGCTTGGCGGCATACCTGAACACAGTAACGGTCGACAACTTCTTCCGTCAGTTCAACGGCCATACGCAGGTGAACGCTACCGATTTGCGAAAGCTTAAGTACCCCGCCAACGACATCCTCAGGTCAATTGGAAAGCAAGTTAGGTGCCTACCGGAAATCAATTTAGATGCTACGGAGCCTATCGTAGACCAACAGCTGAACTGGCTGCCTTAAGAACCATGCAGCTGGAAATGCTTGGACGGATCTTCTGCGATCCACATGTATGTTCCAGGCGCGATGTTCTTGTGCTTGCCCTGACGGGCAGCGGCTGTCTTCCAATTCGGATACGCAGTGGTGAATGAAATCGCCGAGTAGCCAGACCGGACAGCTAGGTTAGTGAGTTGATCCACTTTATGGTGGTCCACCTCACCATCGCTCGTTACTGCTTCCACCACCCAGAGATGTTTATCATCATCGTTACATAACAGTATATCTGGCATTGCGTCTGCCAGGCCGAGGTGAATACCGGCGTCTGCGAGCCTGTCCCGATCTTCATCAGGAATACGATCGCCGTCCGAATCATCAACGTAAAGGACGCGAAACCCGGGAAGAAACAGGGATGAAAATACGCTGACGCACTGCTCAATTAACTCTTGATGCTTTGAGCCGGTCTCGTCAGCCGACTGTTTCGCCATGTCGGCTTGCAGGCTCAGACGAATCCGCTTCGTGTCTTCTGAGATCCATTCCCTCAGCGCATGCTCCCAGTCATCCATCGCTAGGATCTGCATGAAGCTGGGTGCAAGTCGATATGCGTTGTTTGGAGACTTCGGAGTTGGGTGTCCATGAATGAATTGATTTGTACGCGAGTCGTATTGGACTTTTTCGATAGCTCCTATTTCCCACAGTGGCTTTAGCCAGTAGTCACGCCCCTCACGATCAAGTTTAGAGCTATTCCGCTGAAGTATCCCAACATGGGTTCCAATATGAGCAACTGTGGCTCCGTCCTTGAACTTGAGTGTTTTCGCTGCCTTCGAAAAGAAGCTCCCGTTGTAGTCGTCTAGGAGAGCGAAAACGGCGTCTACCATATCAGCGGTTTCGCGGTCGATCTGCGCAAGTACCTTCCTAACCTTATCCTTCGTGACTCCGGACAAAGTGGAGGGAACTGCGGAGCCGCCGCCCGCAGCGTACTGTTCTTGGATTTGCCTTACGCGATCATTTAGTGACATTCACGAAGTCTAGCACGACCGTAAGCTTAGGACTAGCTGAGACTTGCATTAAGGTGCAACGACCTTCGCGCTAGACCGGTTTTTTGAAGAACGAGTTGCGAATTGTCGGCTCCGCGGGCAATACGCGTCTGGACAAGCAATTTGGCTTGTTGCGAGGGAATCAAATCAAACCAATGAGATGACGGAATGGCGACTGACTTTGGAAAAGTAAGCTGAACTCAAGCTGATACGGCCCAAGCATACGGATCGGGCATTAGCCACGGCTGCCGAGAACCTGCGGGATGAAGCGTATTCGATGTCGCTCTGAGGGTGATTGGCAATCGCTTAATTCCCGCTTGGCGTAAAAAATCAGCATATCGGTCGGTTTCAAATTAAGCTATTTACGAAAGAATTTCAGAAAGCCAGTGGGATAAGGCAGGAGGGCCTTGGAACGATGAGAGATTAGCACATGGGACACATGCGGCTCGGAACTTTACCCGATACAACTCGTTGGAGACGAGTCGTTGGGCTATTGGCCGAAGGTGGTGACGTCGCCGCTGTCGCTGGTGCAACCTCGCAAGCAGCCCAAGATGGACTCGATATCGCCCACAACGACCCGGGCCTTTGTCACGCCGTCTACCTATTAACGCAGTTCGTACTAGCAGCACGAACTGACGATTTCGCTGGCTCACTTCAGAACGTTGGAATTAGCGTTCCCGGTGACGCAGGATTGTTCGACATCGTGAGTGGCTTCAGCGAAGCTGTCGACCGCCACCTCGTCGGCAATGGTAAGCGAACTGACATCGGCGAGATGGCGCAGTCAGCAGCGGTTGAAAGCATTACCGCGTTGATTGGACCACGCTCGCAGAGTCTCTTTGGGACGACAACCGCCGAGATTCAGGACGCTGCGTACCATTTCTCAACGCAGAACGGTTTCGCAACCCTCGCGCACGATTTTTTCTCACGATTCACTCAGCGATACCTCACATACCACCTCGGCCGCGAGCTCTCCAATCATGTTGGCGGGAACGGGCGATTTGCCAACCCATCCGAGAGCTCAGATTTTGTTCAAAAGCTCGGTGCACATTGCCGGGAAGCTGGTGAAATTGTCAGAACGTTTGCTGGCGGCTGGTATTCCAAGGCGAACTTTGAGAATGGGATCACCCCGCAGAAGGCGAAGAACTTTGCGAACTATGCACTGACCAAGCTGAAATCAGAGCTTAAAGTGCGGGGGGATCGAGATGACTGATAAGCATCTGATCCTTTGCGGTGGCGCAAAGCTTTCGTCGAGGAACAAGGCGTGGCGAGAATCTAGGCCGATCCGTCTGGAACTAGGAAAGGGTGAAAAGCAGCTCCACCTTCGTCTACATCATATCACGCGCAGGCTGGCCAGCCAGATTCCTGCTATTGCAATCGATCTCTTGGAGATTGCGACATACGTTTACGCCGCAGACCAGATGGTTAGTCGAGGTGGCCTAAAGGAATTTGAATATGGCACGAAGTGGCGTAGGCAGTTCCGCTTGGAGATCCCAGTGCGACTGCCTGACAAGTGGAATGATCCAAAGATGATTTCACTACTTCAAGAGACGATCGGTTTTCTTTCCGACGATGACTATGAGTTTCACTTCACGAGCTTCAAGACGCCACCAAATGTTGACCGGTATCTTTTCGATACACTCGAGGTTGATGATGCGGGATTTGAAGAAGTCATACTGTTTTCAGGTGGTCTCGATTCGTTTGGCGGTGCCGTCCAAGAGATTATACAAGGCCAGCGCAAGGTGGTTCTTGTAAGCCATCGACCGGTCAGCAAAATCTACGCGAGGCAGAAGGGATTGGTGAAGGACCTGGTCGACCATTTGGGTAAAAAATCCATTGCGCCAATGCATGTTGCCATCGAGGTCAACAAGACGAAGAATTTTGGTCGCGACTTCACCCAACGCAGTCGGTCGTTTTTGTTCGCTGCACTCGCTGCTGCCGTTGCACTCTCTCTCAACCGAAATCGGATTCGATTCTATGAGAACGGAGTAATCAGTCTGAATATCCCATTGAGCCCGCAGGCGTTAGGTGGACGTGCGACTCGTACCACGCACCCACGCGTACTAAATGGCTTCGAAGAGATATTCAGCCTGGCATTCGATAAGCCGTTTGCTGTTGAGAACCCGTATTTGTGGAAGACAAAGGCTGACATCCTCCGCGAGATAAAAACCATTGGCTTGGCTAAACTGTGCGCTCGCACAAGTAGCTGCACCCACACAAAGGAACAGACTCACATGCACACGCACTGTGGCTATTGTTCGCAATGTGTAGATCGGCGATTGAACGCACTAGCTGCTGGGTTTACGAACGAAGAAGATCCAGCGGAGATGTATTCGTCCGATGTGGTCTTCGGCGAACGTGAGGAAGCTGATCTCACCATGATCGAACGTTATCTGGGCACCTGCTTGGAGCTCGATCGGTTGGGCAGCCCAGAAGGACTTCTCGTAGCGTATCCGGAGATTGCACGGGTCCTTAGGCAACTCAGACTACCGCCGTCACAAGCGGCTGACGAAGTGTTCAAGCTATTAAAGCGACATGCACGGGATATTTGCGGCACTGTCGAAAACATCGTTAGTTCTTCGTCTGCAAAAGTGGTGCGAAAGGACTACCCGCCTCGGTCATTGCTGGGAATTGCAGTGGGACGTGTGTCTCAGACTTCGAAACCAGCTGCACCGGCATTGATTGAGCATAGCACAAACGACACTGGGCACGCATCCACTAACGGAGCGGTGTTGTTTAATGACGAAACGTTCTCTGTGGTGTTTCAAGGCAAATCGTGCGAGCTCCGAAATACGAAGGAGTACGCATTTATTAAGCGTATCAGCAAGAGGCCGGGCACCTACGTGTCACTCGATGAGTTGCGAGCATCGGTTTGGCAAGATGAGCATGTCGAGAAGAACACCGTGCAGCGTGTGGTGTCAAATCTGCGTAGGCAGCTTGAATCTGTTGGGCTTGTAAACCTTGAAATCGACGGGAAAACAAACCGTCATCATTACGCCCTGAAGATTAAGGCGTAGCTGAAAAACCTGCGCGACATCAGCGATTTCTCAGCGTTGTGTAAAGCGAAAAATCAGCGGCCCTCTTCAGAATCTTCTTCGTTAGCCGCAGCAAGTTGCGGTCGTTCATCTACGAAGGAGAGACTAAATGGATTCCGCGTTATCTACGCGAGACAGCAAGTGCGAGCCCACTTCGCATGTAAAAAAGCGAGACCTTTCCCGTGACTGTATGCAATTGCTTGAGTTGATGCAGCGGATCAACTTTGGACGGATCGAAGGTCTTCAAGTCGTCAATGGTGAGCCAGTTCTCAGTTCCATCAAAAGCGCAAGGAGCGTTCACAAACTAAAGGGCGAGAATGGTCCGAGACCGGAACTTGGGATCGCTGATTTTTCTCTGAAGCAAGAAGTGTGCGAGCTCTTTCGCTTGATTGAGAGGGTTGGGAACGGTGAGCTTGATCTAATTGAGATCAAGCATGGCCTTCCGTTTATTGTCGAACTCAATGAGGTGCCGGCCTAATCAGGGAGTGGGCACCCAACAAATCAATTTCTCATATTAGTTCCCTGACATTTAGCTGGCCGCAAAGCGGAGGCAATTGTGGGCGACGCCGAACATGGCTCGACTCGCATTGCCGCCGCTTTTTTCGTTTTGCTGCATTGCAGTGACCGCTCGTCGTTAGCCCACGCCAAGCTCCAAGCCAGCAAGGAGTTTTTACAATGGCTGATGGTTTTGACTTTCACAATGACGTGTTTGTCCTAGCGGTGATTCGACGTCGTGTCCTGCTTTTGGCTAGGGCACCAGTTTTTAACGAAAGCGAGGTTGATGATCTAGTTCAAGAAATCCATTTACGACTAATGCGGAGCATTCAGTCCTATGATCCAGCGATAGGCCATCCTTATCCGTTCCTATGTACCGCGATCCAACGTATCGCCTCAAAGATCTTTCGGGAAAGGTCGACGGTCAAGCGGCACACGAGCGGCAGGTGCAGTTTGAGCCAGGTTGTCCGCGGCGCTGACGGTGAATCCTGCGAGCTTTACCAGCTTCTGCGGCAGGAAGACCAGGACCGAAGGCTATGTCGAAAGACAGCTCGAAGTGATGAAGAGCGAGCGAGTATTCGAATGGATTTGTCATCAACAATCCAGAAGCTGCCACCGTTTTGCCAAGAGATTGTTCGCCGGCTCAGAACGCAAAATGTGTCTGAAATTTCGCGGGAAATGGGAATCCCGAGAACGACGATCAACGATTGGCTGCGTCAGATCCGTCAGCAGTTTGATGACGCCGGGCTCAGAGCGTATCTCGAGGAATAGTCGAGTTCCCGAGCGAAAATTTCCCGAGTCGCTGTTAGCGGAAAAGAATCTCCAGAATTTTTCCCGATTCGCATTTGCTGTGACCAAACGTGTCACAGCCATCGGGATGATAGCGTTCGCGATTGGCAGTGGCTTGGCCTGGATGGAATCACTCAGGACAACGGTCATGGACTGGCGGATGGGATGCCCTCGCTAGGAATTTGCACGGTGGAAACCGTAGGCCAGCCCCTGCCAATCGCACTTATTGTGCGTCAGTCGTTTGGATCGCTTGACGTTTTGATCAATGAAGGATTGCTATGGAAAAATGATTTTCAAGGTTTGCATCATGACCACTGTTCGTCTTCCGCGTCTATCGCGCCCCGGTGTCTTGGAATCAATCGCCAATGAGCGATTGTTTGCACTTCTCCGTCCCTATGCCGACTTCTTTGCTAGTCGGGCTGTACCGATCGAGACACCGGACTCGATCGATTGCCAAGCGGTAATTCGCGAGATAACAAAGGCCGATCGAGACGCTCCCTCGGACCTGCTGGATGCGATCAGTTTGATTGATGAACTAGCCAACGCAGTCTCTGTGGAACTGTTGCTCGATCGCGTGCCAGCGCAATCACTGGGGATCACGCCAGGAGGTAAGCACTCGTCTGCTGACATCATCACTGCCGCTTGGCTGTCGAATCGCGAAAAGCTAATTCAGACGCATGCTTTGTCGCGTATAAAGAGGGTGCGCTCGTTCGATTACTTCCAAGCGAGTCAGACGACCGCTCCTAAGTTTGTGACTCCGGCTGAGGAAACGCTTCGGCAATTGGAAAGAGATATAGACTCTTGGCATGTAGAGCGTTTTCGGGCGCACGGCACCAAAGTCGAGATCTTCGAGAAACCCGATGAGGTTGAATTCTCCATCATGCATGGCAGCCTCTATCGCCGTCAGCAAGTGGTCGAGAACGGTCGATTTGGATTCCAATCGTTCTGGCCTGTGCAAAGTGCATCAGCAATCTACAACCGCGAGTTCGGGGAGCTACGGATCAATGCCAAGACGGCCAGAGAGAAAGCCCTCTACTGCCGTCTCTTGGGCAAGCACATCTTTGGCAATGAAAACCTGTTCCCCACGGGTACGAAATATACGCTCGATCCACTGCGCGAGTACGAGTTCGCAGCATTGGCACCTGGAGGCATCGAAGGAATCAGCGATGTTCGAATGATCGAACTGTGGCTGGGCGACCCAGATGATCGATACGGCGTCATCACCATTCGCAAGGGTGACGATCTACTTGATTGGGCGCAGGCCAAAAAGAAGAACATTTGGTTGGAACGAAGGCTTATTTCGGCAACGTTCAAGATGGAGCTGTTGCGTCCCAAACGCGAACTGGCGATTACAGTCCGTCCACCGAACGTTGCGATCTATAGCCGAGGACCTGTTGCGGCGATCATCGAAGCTTGGCTTACCGAGCGAGGTTTCATCATCTCAAAGCAAGCACCAAGGAGGACTCATCATGAGCCAGCCCTGGCGAGCGCTTGAGCAACTCGACGATGTGGCGACGTCCCATCGGAGCTGGCGAATGTTGCTTGGTGATGCCTTCAATTCGCACCGTGAACTCCTCGTGCCGATCAAAGACCTCGCTGCGGCGCTGCCTGTTACAGGTTGTCCGTACGAGTGGCTGGAAATTGTCGAGGTCGAGGATGGTGTCTTCGAAGGCTACAACGAGAAAACCGAGGAGTACGTTCCGGTCGATCGACGCGACATCGTTTGCTACGAGTTCAGCTTTGGCAAGCTCGCCGCAGAGCTGGCTTCCCTAATAGGATTTGACGTGGCATTCGAACGGCTCGGAGGCCCGATGTATCGATACAGGCTTGGTCACTACGGGAATCCCAATGGATCGGGGTTCTCGTTGTTCCTGGCGAAAGTCAGCGATCCACGCCGGCTTGATTGGTGCATCGATGCGTTCTTGGCAGAGTTTCAGCGACCATTCGTCTTGTTTCTCACTTCGAAACGGATGCTGAGTAGTCGCAACGAGACGATGTTGGACTCGAGAGGATCTCTCGTGGTTCCGCTCGATCAATCGTTGTTGCTTAGCGATGATGGCGAGTGGTGCCTGTCTCCATGGGCGCGTCAGCAATTGGTTGCTTTCCGCGATCGACTGATGCCACCGGCGAAAACCGTGACTGGTCGATTCCCAACTCCAAGCGGTAGCCGCTGGAGCGATGTGGAGATGCGTTTCAGCGACACCGAGAAGATCAGCGTGGTCATCCGCGACCAGCGACAAGTGTTGACCTACTCTCAGCTGGGGTTGGTTGATTCACGAAGTGGTAAACCCAGCAAGCAGTGGGAGCTGCTTCTTAAGTTTGCTAGAGAACATGGCATGATGACCTGGCTCTCTCCTGACGCCTGCCGAAAGAATCGTAAGCAGCGGGAATTGCTTAACAAGTCGCTTCAACAGTTCTTTGACATCGAGGGCGAGCCGATCGAGCTTACCGATGATCGAAAGGGTTGGAGATGCGTTTTCAAATTGCATCCCGAGGACTGGGAGCACTCGTTCTTTTCAGCGAATCAACCAAATCGTCAACAAGACGAATGGTGAAATCGTCGCTGCGCCGGCTGCCATAATCAGAACTAAACAACCGCGAGTCGTTCTGTTGTACACGCGGTTGTAGGCGGCCTTGCGGGGATTGGTTAGCCATCCCCAGCCTCTCGGCGCTTTGAGTCCCAGGCGATGCCGAATCGCTCTCTTTACGGACGTGCGCGCCGCGATTCTTTTCTTCAGCGATGGTTTGCGAAATCCGAACTTCACGCGGTGGCCTCCCCCTTCTCAACTGGGAATTTTGGGAATTTCCCAAAACCCTACTCCTGGGATTTTATCAAATTTCTCACTGCGTTTAGCCCGTAAATTCCAGGGTTTCCTGTGGCGACGAATGGGAATTTTCTTCTTTCCCAGGCCGTTTTGGGAATTTTCGCCAGTAGCGGACGACAGGTCTGATTCACATCAGGAAACAGCCCGCAAACGAGCGGGCGGGCCTCACAGGCTTTAACTCTCGGACCTGTCGCCTGTGGGGCCTCAACCAGGAGGTCCGTCCGTGTCAGACAACCATTCTATCAATCTCGCCGATGACAATTTCGTTCGCAGTGTCATCAATCGTCAAGTTGGAAAGCTGATCGCCAAGTCCGACTTCACCCAGCAGGATCGTAGTGATCTGGTCCAGGAGGTCTACGTCCGAGCGACGAAGAGCCTTCGACTCTACGACCCATCGGTTGGCCATCTCTACCCGTACGTCTGCACCGTAGTGCAACGTCACCTGGCCAACGTGGTTCGCGATCGCTCGGTATCAAAGCGAGCGACCGCCGGTCGCGTCAGTCTCAGCAAGAGCGTCCGCGGTGATGACGGCGGTCAGGTCGAAATGTCCCAGACCTTACACCACCAAGATCAAGACCGACGGTTGGGACGTGAGCGTCGCCTTGGCGAGGAAGATCTCAACGACTTGCGCATGGATTTGGCAACGTTCATGTCGAAGCTGCCAGAAAAATTCCAAGACATTCTCCGTCGCCGTCAAAACCAGTCGATCACCGAGATTTCTCGCGATCTCGGCATCCCTCGCACCACGCTCAACGACTGGATGTTGCAGATCCGCAAGCTCTTTGAAGAAGCGGGATTTGACAGATATCTGGAATCGTGACCGTCAATTCACCCCAGTACCGGGTATTCCAACAGATAGAGAGAGCAAGTTTCAGCCAACACAAGTCACCAGCAGTAGAAGGACATCAGGTAATGAGCGCACCCGCCATGAATATCGAACAGCGCGTCACCGTCTCGCTCGCCTTGCAGCGATACCTGCGAGCGGTCGAACGCTTCGAAGCCGCTTCTAACGAATTCAACGAATCCTGCCAGACCATTCGCGAAGCGCTTCCTCGTGAAAGCCGATTCGTCGCAAACATCTCGCACCAGCACTATCTGGTGACAAGCGATCGCGAAGGCAACTTCGAGGTCGAGTCCGTCGACACGGTTTGATTCAGAACTTGTCACCCATCCCTCTTCGACCTCCTCGCTGAAAGATCCGCAGGCGATGTCAACACGACCTTTACCTCATGAACCCGGTGATCGGAAGTGCCTGAAGTGCAACGAAACGTTTCGTTCCAAGAGTGCCGCTAATCGCATTTGCAAGAAGTGCTCGCAGATCAATGCGTCGCTGAAGGTGAGTGAAGCTCAGTTGGCTCGAGAACGAGGCGCGAAACGCCTCAATGGCAATCTGATCGAAGAACAAAACACCTACGAGATGAACTTCTCGTAAGCCGTATGAAACCAAAGAAAACGCACCCAATTTCAGTTCGGAAGTCCTATGTCTCAAGCAACCCTAACCTCTGAAACGAGCGACAAGAACGTGCTGACCTACTCGGCACTCAACACGTTCCGCAATTGTCCTCGCAAATACAAACATCGTTACGTCGATAACCTGCGTCCACGGATGAAGGTTGAATCCCTGTCGTTCGGCAGCGTCATCCACAGTGCCATCGAGATTTGGTATCGCTCGGTTGACGATGCCAATCGCCTTTGGATTGTGCTGGATTTCATCGATCGGAGCTTCCCAGAACGAGCGACCGACGAGAGCCAGCAAGCGAATTGGCACTTGGCTCGTGCCATCATGACTGGTTACGCCTCGCGCTACGCAACAGAAGACTTCACGATCATCGAGATCGAGAAGTCATTCACTGGGAACATTCGCAATCCAGACACGGGCCGCTGCAGCCAAACGTTTGTGATGGCCGGCAAGGCCGATGCGATCGTTCAGCGATCCGACGGCATGTATTTGCTTGAGCATAAGACCGCGGCTTCGATCGACTCCAACTATCTCGACAAGCTGTGGACCGATACGCAGATCGCGTTGTACTGCTACTACCTGCGTGAACTGGGCTACCCGATCGTCGGCGTGATTTACAACGTGTTGCTCAAGAGCCGCCTCAAGCAAAGCAAAGGCGAAACGCAGGAAGAGTACGAAGTACGCCACGCGGAACTAGCCGCCAAGAACAAGAGCGGCAAGTCAACGGCCAAGCGCCAGATGCCTGAAACCAACGAAGAGTTTCAAGGTCGGCTGGCAGCCTGGTACGCCAAACCTGAAGCGTTCCATCGCGAGTTCATTTATCTCTCCGAAGACCGTCTTGCCATGCTGCAAGATGAAGTCTGGGAAATCACCCAGCAGTACCTCGACGCACGGCGTCGCGGCAAATGGCTACTCAACACATCGAGCTGCTTCTCGTACCAGCGCCCCTGTGAGTATCTGCCTTACTGCCAATCCGGCTTCAATCCAAACGTGGTGGACAACCTCTACGAGATCACCCCACCGCATGAGGAACTCAATTCAATCGATTCTGACGCACCCGTTTTTTGAAAGGACTGACACCCAATGTCTGTTGCATTACCAACCGAAGCATCCAAACCCGTGACCGAACTCGGCAAACAAACGATCCTGCTCTATGGCAGCCCCAAACTTGGGAAAAGCTCGTTCGCGAGCAAGGCACCTGGTTCGCTCTTCTTTGAGTGTGAACCCGGGCTCAATCACTTGGAGGTTTTCAAAGTGCCGACC
>CAKQNH010000060.1 GCA_934255105.1 uncultured Pirellulaceae bacterium | reverse complement strand
TGCCACCTGGCGGGCATCCCCTGCCAGGCCTGTATGTAGGTCTGTTCCAGCGGAAGCAAGATATAATGTTCGCGAGTTAGAAACAGCGGCATGGGCGTCAACGTGGCACCGACGGCGATCGGCTCGATCCAAGCTTGTATAGTTTGCCCGGCGGTGTAGGAGACCAGTGTCAGCGGCAGATCCGCTTCGGGCTGATAGCTCCCGGCCAACATCCGCTTCCACACGTAGTCGTGCAGTCCGTGTGGATCGTGCATGCCATGTGGATAGAGGTCGATCAGCACCACGTGCACACCAGTCTGCAACGCCCCGATCACCTTGTCCGCAAATTGCTCGAGCGCCAGTCGCGTGTGACGATTGGATTTGGCGACGATCTCGATAATTGCGATGACTCGATCCCCAGAAGCATGGCGAATCGCCAACCTGCGTTGTCGACTCAAATAAAAAGCTGTCTCGTCATCGAACACTTGTGTCGCGTGGACTTGCGGAGGCACATCGCGCGTGGAGCGCACCGTGGGGCTGGAAGCCAAAGGATCGACCGCATATACTTCGCTCGGTGCCTGCACTGCCTCGGGACCGTTAAGGGTCAATACGTCCGGTCCCACCGCTCCCGCTTGCTGCTCGCCAAGTGCATAGTAGGGTTGCGGAAGCAAACCTGTGTTGAGTGCGGCTTGCAAGTGGGTGATCCAGGCGTTGTGGAACGAATGGAAAGTGCCTGCAGATACGCGCGTCCAATCATGAATCGGCATCAAAGTCCTCCTCGTACAACGCTCGGCTGCGCACAGGGCAAAGTTGCAGGAACTTTCGTTGTGCGAATTGCGTGAGGTGCATGATGATTGAACTTCCCAAATTTGTATAACGTGCTCCGTTTTGAGCGGCAGCAGTCATCCTATCAGGCTAACTAAATCCGCGGCTATGCCGCTAAAGGCAAAGTGCAAGATGACGAATGGAACTATGCAACTGCAGCAACGCAAATAGGCAACTTTGAAAGAATAGTTGCCGATTGGGCGACAACCAAGGTTGTTTGATATAGCAAGTAACTTATGCGTGGGTGCTTAGAAGCGATCGACGAGGTTACACCAGCAGATGGCCTCAACGTTCTTGTCGACTAGCGAACCAGAGACGCACTTATTCGACAAGCTGCTTGGCTTTTGAGCGTCCATCTTTCCAGAGATCGTACTGAACAAGCCACTCAGGCAATACAGCCACGCTAGTTGGCGGGCACACATTATATTCTCCTGTAAAAGCTGAGGTACTTCATGCAAGCTTGATTTGGTTCGCAATCGCTGCGGCCGAACGGTCGATGTCATCGATTGTTGTCGACGTATCGCAAATATTAATCCGCATAGCTCGTCGCCCCTTCCACGTGGTGCCGCCAACCCAGCATGTTCCATCGCGTTGGACTGCCGAGATGACTTTATCAGTCGTCTCGTCAGTCCCAAAGGAAAACAACATCTGATTGAGTCCTACGGGGGCCAGCCGCTCGGCTCCTGCCGAGACAAGTTTCTGTGCCATGTGATTTGCCAAGTCGCAGTGGCGATCGACCATGTTGGCGATCCCTTGCCGGCCCTTTGTGGCGATGATCGCCCAAGCTTCAATGCCACGGGCACGCTGTGACATCTGCAAGCTCATCTTCATGAGGATTCTTTCCGATGACGCCGGAATATAAGCCGCATCAACGGACATGGCCTGCAACATGTCTTCAGCTCTTCGACAAATAGCGATCCCCGAATCGTATGAGGCGTTGAGCCATTTATGTGCATCGGTGGCCCAGGAATCGGCCAGTTCAGCCCCGGCAACGTGGTGGCGTTGCCGTGTCGACGCAGCGGCCCACAATCCAAAAGCACCATCGACGTGTACCCATCCACCGTAGCGTTGAACTTGTGGAATGATCTCCGCAAAAGGGTCGCTGTGTCCGGTGTTGACATTGCCTGCCTGCATGATAACTAACGATGGTTTCGTGATCGCCGGCATTCGTTCTGCCATCATGCGGCCGAGATCGTCGGTTCCGACGCGCACGACGGATTGGCGACCAAAACCTGCGTGCCGAAGCGCTTTATCAACGGAAACATGGCATTCGTCGGATACGACAACCGGGATCTCCGGTGCGCCAAACAGACCTTTCTCGTTCACGTCCCAGCCCGCTCGGGCAAGGATTGCGTCCCGGGCGGCGATAATGCATGTCAAGTTTGCAATCGAAGCACCTGCACAAAACGATGCGACCGATGACTCAGGCAATCCCAGTAGCTGGCAGATCCACCCGGCTGCGATTGCATCCAAGCGAGATGCAATTGGTGACATGACCGGCACTGCGATATTCTGGTCCCACGCCAGAGCTAGGACGGCCGCAGCACTGGCAATAGGCTCGCTGTTACCGGTGACAAAACCGAAGTATCGTCCCCCGGTCGATCGCACCGTTGCCGGCGAACCGACGCGATCCAGCAACTCCAGGATCGCTCGCCCATCGGCAGAGCCTTCTGGCAGAGCCGTGTCGAACTGGTCGAGTGCAGCGAGCGATTGATCGCTGGGGAAGACCGGTACCGAATTGCCCGAATTGAGATAGCGGATCGCGAGGCGGGTAGCCTCGGCAACTAACTTCGCTTTCTCGTTATCCATGCGCTACATCTCACCTTAACTGTTCACAGATATACATGATAGTCGTTGATCGCTCCGCCGATCAGACGCTTTGTCGTTGATCGCTCCGCCGATCAGATGCTCATCGTCGTTGATCGCTCCGTCGATCAGACGCTTTGTCGTTGATCGCTCCGTCGATCAGACGCTCATAGTCGCCGATCCGATGCTTAGCCGCAATCTCGCATACGTTGCCATTACCCATGCACCATTCACGAAGAGCCACGATCGGCGGAGCGATCGACGACTGAGGCGTGCATGGTCCTGTCTCATGTTTATACTCGGCACTCGCGTCCTGCTAGACACTAGCAACCGCAGGGATTTCGTATCCTGGCCGGTTGGTGTCCTTGAGCAGAGCGTTGGCTGCCAGCGCATGTTCGCCAGTGTGCTGCTCGGTCTGTGGATCAAAGATTAACGTGGGACCGACCGTGTATTGGCTACCATCTTGCGGAAGGCCAACGCCGTCGGCCATGATGTCATGCAAGCGTCCGAAATGTTCGGCTGCGTCCGCATTGTCGCCAAACCGCCCAGCGCGTTTGTTGAACGGCATCTGCTCTCCCAAGCGATAGGAATTGTTCATCAAGTGGCCGAGCACACAACTGGTATGGGCCTCCTGCGCGGTGCCATTGGCCAGACTTGGATCACCAGCGCGACAAGCGGCGACAAACGCGCCCCAATTGCCGCCTGGGGTTACTGGACCATCTTCGACTTGGACCTTCTCCCCTTCGCTACTCCCCTTGGCGTAGTACTGGCCGCGCACGATGCGACCGCCATCTTCGAAGTAGTACTCGTTCTCGACCTGCTTTTCATAGCCTTCGTAGCCGACGTTTCTAACATTGAAGAAGACCTGTTGGCCATTGGGATACTCGGCCAAGGCAAACATAGTATTGGGCGTCTCTCCTTGATCGTTCCACTGGAACCTACCGCCGATGGCCATAGCCTTCACGGGGTGAGTCTGATCGGGATCGATGGCCCAGCGGGCGATATCCAGTTGGTGCGTCCCTTGATTATTTAGGTCGCCGTTGCCGGTCTTCCAGAACCAGTGCCAATCGTAGTGTACATAGTTGGCGTGAAACTCTTGAATGTCGGCAGGACCCCGCCACAGGTCCCAATCCAAATAGGCGGGTGGCTCGGAGATGGGCTCAAAGCCAATCGACCCGCGCGGTTTGCAGCAGTAGCCGTAAGAAATTTTCAAACGTCCGAACTTGCCTGCATGAATAGCCGCATGCAGACCGGCAATCTGCGCACTACTACGACTCTGCGTGCCGTGTTGGATCACCACGCCATATTTCTTTTGCGCTTCGACCACGACACGCCCTTCTCCCACATCGTGGCTCATCGGTTTTTCCACGTAGACGTGCTTACCAGCTTGAGCCGCCCAGATCGTGATCAGCGAATGCCAGTGATGAGGAGTGGCCACCGAGATCGCATCGAGCGATTTGTCCTCCAGTGCAATCCGCACATCGGTCGTCCCCTTCGGTTTGGATTTGCCACCCGATTGCTCCTCGACCAACCGCATTGTTCTTTCAAGCACTTTTTTATCGGGATCGATGACCCAAGCTACCTCTACGTTTGGCTGCTCCAAAAAGCCGCTGAGATGCCCCTTGCCGCGCGAATTGACTCCGGCCACCGCCACCCGCAACCGGTCATTGGCCCCATTGATTTGGCCCGAGGCGCGCGTACCGGTCAGGATCAGCGATCCTCCCGCGGCGGCCGAAGTGGCCAGAAAGTTTCGACGACTGGTGTTGAGTAATGCGTTGTCTGGCATAGAAGTCACACTCCAATAAAAGAAGACTTGCAGTTAGATAGGCACTGATACGCAGTAAGAGTTTACATTCAATGGTAGCGGAAGTCGCCAAGACTTTCGGCCACAGAGGCTGTCGAAACTCTTGGCGAGATCCGCCACTTAAAATCCAACGTCCTTGCCGACGCGGCGGGTTGTGAATAGTCTGGATTAAAACCTACCCGAAATGCGACTCTCAATCGATCCCGCATCGCATTTTATTAAACTCTCCCGCGATTAGACCGTGGGCTTTATAGAATCTATACTTTGACAAAAACGAGCGTGGCCGATTGCGTCGTGTTCGGCTACATCAACACATAAGAGACCCTTCTCCATGACGGACATACTCTCCATCAAGCGGCGCTTGTATTCTCTTGCATTCATAATCACGTCCGCGCTGACGGTGATTGCAGGTCAAACGCATGCGTTGGAAGCGGCCGACGAACGTGCGCCTGAAATCGAGGTCTTGCAACCCGGCGTTCGTTTGACGATCGTCGCCGAGCATCCCGGCATCGCCACGCCGACGGGAGTGGATGTCGATGCTGATGGACGGGTCTGGGCGGTGGCTTGCCATACCCACCTCCCCAAGGACGATTATCAGGGGCCCAAGTTTGATGAAATCCTCATTTTTGATCCCTCCGGCACGCGTCGCGTCTTTTATAACAAGACCGAGCAGACCATGGACCTGGAACTTGGCCCGGACGGCTGGGTCTATCTGTCCGAGCGCGATCGGATTTTGCGAGTCAAGGATAGCGACGGCGATGGTCTGGGCGACACGGAGCAGACGCTCGTTGTACTCGAGTCGGAATCGGATTATCCACACAATGCACTGTCCGGTCTGGCTTGGGATCGCAATGGCGACCTCATTTTTGGGCTAGGTGAAAATTTCGCCAAACCATGGACGCTGACTGCCCAGGACGGTTCGGCGATTATTGGCAGCGACCGCGGCGGAGTCTTTCGCCTGACTGCTCAAGGTGAACAGCTTCGCAAGATTGCAGAGGGGCTGTGGAACCCGTTCGGCGTCACTGTCCGCGACGATGGTGAAATCTTCGTGGCAGAGAACGATCCCGGCGAGTACCCACCTTGCAAAGTGCTGCACATTGTTCAAGACGGTGATTATGGCTACCGTCGCAAATACGGCGGAGCAACACCGCATCCGTTCGTGTGTTGGAACGGAGAAATGCGTGGCACCCTGCCGATGATCCATCCCTCCGGGGAAGCTCCCTGCGGAGTCGTCCCGCTGGGACGTGGATTGCTGATGCCTTCCTGGGGCGATCACCGCATCGACTTTTTCCCACTCAAGCAGCAAGGTGCCAGCTTCACCGCCGAGCAGGTCACGCTGGTTCATGGCTCGCGTTATTTCCGTCCCACGTGCATCGCGCAGGATCGACATCGAGAAAGCGACGGCAAGTTGGTTTTCTACCTGACCGACTGGGTCGATGGGCGTTACGAGGTACACGGCTACGGTCGGCTCTGGAAGTTGGAGATCGATCTGGCCGAAGCCGGATGGGTTGGCCCGCTCGATCTTCCGCCCCCTACCGCAGAGGCCACGTTGGCCGCGAATCTGCGCGGCGGAACGGCGACTCACACGCAAGCCGAATTGTTTGAGCTGAGCCGCAGTGCGGATCCGTTCCTCGCCAGTGCGGCACTCTCCCCTCTGCGCAGCCTGGCCGCTTCCTGGAATCCTGCCGAGTTCGCTGGTTGGCCTGCCGCCGACCGCATTCAAGCCGTCCTGGCGCTGCGTTTGGCCAAAGCGAACCCCAAGCATTGGATCGACGCTCTGCTGAGCGACGACAGCGCCGACGTGCAGTTCGAAACGCTGCGTTGGCTCGCCGACGAAGACTTGCGAGACTATCTGCCGTCCGTCGCAGCGCTACTTGGCGACAGCGACCTGACCTACGAAGTTTTCGAAGCCGCAGTCGCTGCCCATACCGCACTGAGCGGCACTCCAGAGGTTGGCCTACGCAATCCCGGCTTGTTACTCGCCCGCGTGCAGGACGAATCAAGTTCCCCTGCGATCCGGGCCTACGCGCTGCGTCTGCTACCGGTTCGCTCGATGGCACCGGTGACGGATGCGGCCACGCCCACCGCTTCTCTTCCCAAGGGGCTCTCCCTCGGGCTGCTGAAGCGACTGCTCGACGTACGCGATCCCGCTCTCTCGCTCGAGGTGGTGCGAGTTCTCAGCGTCAATCCGGCGGGATTTGGGGACGTGCTCGCCGAGATTGCAGCCGATGATTCCGCTGAATTTGCACTTCGCGCCGAAGCCGTGCTCGGCCTGTCGGCGATCGCCGCTTCCCATCTGCCGCTGCTCTTGAAGCTGACTCAAAACGATGAAGTGAGTCTTCGCGAGGAGGCGCTCCGCGCGCTTCGTGGGGTTAACTTGACGGCTCAGCAGAAAACGCAACTGCAATCCGTTGTCGACAAGCATCCGGATTCAGCCAACTTAGTCGCCGCGATCAACGACCTACAATCGCTCGCCCAGAATCGCCCCTCACTGGAAGATACGACGGCCTGGTCAAAGCGACTCGCCACGCTGCAAACGCCCGCCGACCTGGCTGCGGGTGAACGGATTTTTTATCACCCCAAGATTGCTCTGTGCGCCAATTGCCATCGTGTTGAAGGACGCGGCAACGTCGGCGGTCCCGACCTCAGTCGCATCGGCGTGCGCGGCGAACCCGATTGGCTGCTCGGGGCAATTCTGCAGCCCGATCGAGATATCGCACCGCAGTTCATGCCGCGCGTGATCCTGCTGAAAGATGGTACCGTCCACGTCGGCATCCGCCTGCGTTCCTATACCAGCGAGCAGATTCGCGACGCCCTCGGGCGGAACCATACCTTCAAGCGCGATGACGTGGAGTCGATCAAAGATCTATCGAACTCGTTTATGCCCACCGGCCTGCCACTGACAATGACCGACCGCGAGCTACGGGATCTGTTAGCATTTCTGAAGGATAAGAAGTAAAGCTCAACTGGCCGCCATGGCGTATTGCAGCGCGTGTTTTTCCGCGTGTTGAGCGTGAGAGCGATCGAGCGCGCGAAGCTCCAGTACGAGTTGCTCTGGCTCAAACTTGGCTTTCACCCACCCAGTTACATTCGCGGGATTGAACACATACGAGCATGTTGGAAGATTGACCAAGTGTAGATCGTCCAATTCGCCGACGCTCCAGTGGTGTGAGTGTCCAAAAATGTAGGCTTGCACATGCGGTCGCGGGCTGAGCAGATCGACGAGCTGTTGGGAATCCTTCAGCCCACCGATTCTGGTCTGTCCCTCCTTCAGTTCGAACTGAAGGGTATGATGCGCCATCACAATCGCTGGTTTATCAGAGTGGGCATCCAGCGCTGCGGCAAGCCATTCCAACTGCGGTTGACCAAGCTCGCCGGTAACGACGTTTACTTCCAGGAGCGAGTCCATTAAAAACAGATTGGTCGTAGGGGTCGAAAGGATACTGATATGCTTGCCATCGACCAAAGCGCTATTGGCGCGCTGGCTTGCAAACGCACCATAAAACGGCTCGCGGTCATCGTGGTTGCCCATCGTCATGTGGATCGGCAGACCCGCCTTGGTAAGCCTCTGCAGGGCCGTGCTCAAGGTCGCGTAGTCCTCAGCCAGCCCGCGCGAAAAAGCACAATCCCCATTGATAATAACACCCTCTGGAGGCACGGGCTCCGCCAATATTTCATCGATAACCTGGTTGAGGCAATCGAACATGATGATGCCATGAGCACCCTTTTTCGGATCCGCGGCAATATGTGGATCGGACACTAGTGCCCACCAGACATCGTTCCGTTCCGCGGCTGAGGCCGAAGTGTAGCGCGAGGCAAACCACGCCGTACCTCCGGCAAGTGTCGTTTGTAGGAAGCCCCGGCGCGTTGGAGGAATTATATGCAAAGGCATCGTAAACTCGCTAATTAAAAATTGGGTTGGTGGGACGCAGTCGCTTCGCTAAATGCAGTCGCTTTGCTAGATACAGCGGAGCCAATTTCACAACTTTATCCACACCTCTCCCTGAACGCCACCGACAGTCTCGATTTTTCGTACTCGTACTCGTACTCGTACTCGTACTCGTACTCGTACTCGTACTCGTACTCGTACTCGTACTCGTACTCGTACACGTACTCGTACTCGTACTCGTACGAGTACCGCCTACGGCTGAGTACGAGTGCGAAAATGCAAGCAAAGGTGAGCGTGCTGCTGATTTAGCTCGACGAATATGGTGGCGTTCAGCGAAAAGTATCACTTTATCAACTTTATCAGTGAAAATGTCGCCAGTCAAATGTGTGGATGCTAAGCGTCGGGCCAACAATAGCTGTCGACGGTTAAGTAACACTCATTTCAGACCGAAGCTTTTTGGCTGCGGCAACCATATTGCGGAGTGCTGGTCTGACCTCTTCCCAATGGCGAGTCTTCAGGCCGCAGTCCGGGTTGATCCACAGTCGTTCGAAAGGGATGTGCCTACCCGCTTTCTGAATCAGCTCGATGACCTGAACTTCGTCAGGAATGTTAGGCGAGTGGATGTCATAAACGCCAGGACCAATTTGGTTGGGATAGCTGAAATCCTCGAAAGCCTTTAGCAATTCCATGTCTGACCGCGAGGTCTCGATGGTGATCACGTCGGCATCCATTTGTGCAATGAATTCGATAATATCATTGAATTCTGAATAGCACATATGGGTATGGATTTGAGTTTCGTCGGCAACACCGTTTGCGGCGACGCGAAAGCATTCGATGGCCCAGTCAAGGTAGCTCTTCCATTGCGACTTTCTAAGTGGTAGCCCTTCTCGCAGAGCCGCTTCGTCAATCTGGATGATGCGAACTCCGGATTTTTCCAATTCGAGAACTTCCTGGCGAATGGCCAGCGCCAGTTGCTGGCAGGTCTGCGAGCGTGGTTGATCATCGCGCACAAACGACCAGTTCAACATCGTCACCGGTCCAGTGAGCATGCCTTTTATCGGTTTGGTGGTCAACTGTTGAGCGAAATTAATCCACTCCCGAGTCATCGTCTTGGGACGACTGATATCGCCAAACAGGATCGGTGGCTTGACGCACCGCGAACCGTAGGACTGCACCCAACCGGCCCGGCTGAAAGCATAACCCTCGAGTTGCTCGCCAAAATATTCGACCATATCGTTGCGCTCAGCTTCGCCATGAACCAGCACATCGAGTCCCAGCAACTCTTGCTCGTGCACACAATGCGCGATCTCTGCCTGCATGGCAGAGCGATAGGTTGCTTCATCTATGCTGCCCGCCTTGTATTGTTTTCGAGCTCGCCGAATCTCCTCTGTCTGCGGAAACGAGCCGATGGTCGTCGTCGGAAATTGCGGCAACTTCAGAAGCTCAGCTTGGAGAACGGCACGCCGAGCATACTCGCTGTTGCGTTGGCCTAGACGGGGATCGATGCGCGCCATGGCAGCTTTGATCTGTGGATTGTTGGTGCGCTTAGACCGCTGTCGCGAGTCAACGGCCACACGGTTGGCATCTAATTCTGCTCGCACGCAATCGCGTCCATGGATGAGTGCCCTTTGTAGAACTTCGATCTCCCGTAGTTTTTGTTTGGCAAAGGCCAGCCACGATTTGAGCTCCGCATCCAGATCGGTTTCCTTGTCCAGATCGACCGGCACGTGCAGAAGTGAGCACGAGGGAGCGAGCCAGAGTCGCTCACCGAGTTCGGCTGCTACAGGCTCCAGCCATTTTAGAATTCCATTCAGGTCCGCTTTCCAGATGTTTCGGCCGTTGATGACGCCCAGCGACAAAATGCAGTCGTCTGGCAGTTGCCTCAGCAGCGGCTCGACTTCTTCGCGAGCATTGACTGCGTCCAGATGCACTCCATGAATCGGCAGGTTGGCTACAAGCGGTAGATTCTCCAACAGTTTCCCGAAGTATGTCGCTAACAAGATTTTTATTCTGCCGCTACTCAACGCTTGGTACGCATTATTGAAGGCGTCCTGCCATGGCTGGTCGAGCTCAGTTACGAGGATTGGTTCATCGATCTGCACCCACTCTACTCCCTCTGAAGCGAGTGTTCCCAGCAGCTCGCCATAGACCGGCAGGAGCTTGGGGAGTAAAGCCAAGTTGTCCGAGCCAGCTCTGGATTTTCCGAGTGCGAGATACGTGATCGGCCCGACGATAACCGGCTTGCATTCGAAGCCGGCGGCTCGCGCCTCGCGAATTTGCTCCAGCAGACGCGATGCATCGAGATTGAATTCTGTGTCGGCTTCAAACTCGGGAACGATGTAGTGGTAATTCGTATCGAACCATTTGGTCATCTCTCCCGCAGCGACGCCGCACGTGCAGCCTGCGTCGCTTCCAGAAGGTTCTGCAGAACGTCCGCGCGCGACGCGGAAGTAATTGTCCAGTGTGTCTCCCTCGTAGCCTCGGACGCGTTCGGGCAGATTGCCTAGAGTAAAAGACATATCCAGCACGTGGTCATAGAACGAGAAGTCGCCCACTGGCACGAAGTCCAGGTCGGCCTGCAATCGCCAGTTTTGGTGGCGCAGATCCGCGCCGCTAGTTAGCAGCTCCGCCTGCGATATCCGCCCTTTCCAATAATCTTCGAGTGCGAACTTCAGCTCACGCGCTGCGCCAATACGTGGAAATCCTAAATTGTGTGTCTTAACCATGTCGATGCTTTCTAGAGTTTACGTGGCTATGAGGAATTGCTGATTGCTCCAAGTGTATCGCGCCATCGCCATGAAGAAAAATGATAAAAACTAATCAATTAATGAATTTAATTCATGATTCGATAATGTAGAACAGTTGTCCCCAACTGTTTGGAATGTAGCGCGGTTGTCCCCAACCGCTTAGCGTGTAGAGCGGTTGTCCCCAACCGCTTGGAGCTGTAGAGCAGTCGTCCCCAACCGCTTAGAGTTGTAGAGCAGTCGTCCCCAACCGCTTAGAGCCGTAGAGCAGTTGTCCCCAACCGCTTCCAACTGCTTGCATTTTGACAGCCCCGAGCCACCCGCAGCGTTGAGCCATTGAGACCATGGCTTTACAATCCCGCAATTCCACGTTTACCTTGAACAGTTACGAAGATCCCCTACTCATGTCGACTGTTGAACGCATCCATCTCGAAATTATTCGCGCCGTCGATCGACTAGGCTCGGTAACCGCGGCAGCCGAGTCGCTGTACGTAACTCAATCTGCCTTGAGCCATTCCATTCGGAAGTTGGAGGATTTGCTGGGGCTGAAGTTGTGGAGTCGCGAAGGCCGGTCGCTGCGTTTGACGCAGGGAGGCGAGCACCTGCTGGCGGTCGCCAACCGGCTCCTGCCGCAGCTTGAAAGAGCCGAACAGCAGCTCGAGCACTTCGCTCGTGGTGAGCGCGGCACCTTGCGAATCGGCATGGAGTGCCATCCCTGCTACCAATGGCTGCTGAAGATTACAGCACCGTTCTTGGAGGCCTGGCCCGCCGTTGATCTGGACGTCATTCAGAAATTTCAGTTCGGTGGAATTGAGGCATTGTATGGCCACGAGATCGATATCCTGGTCACACCCGACCCGCTGATAAAGAAGAATCTTACATTTGTACCGGTGTTCGACTACGAGCAGGTGTTGGTTGTTTGCAAGTCCCATCCGTTGCGGCATGCGGAGTACGTCGAGCCGAAACAACTGGAAGACGAAACACTTATTACCTATCCCGTTTCCGTCGATCGACTCG
>CAKQNH010000059.1 GCA_934255105.1 uncultured Pirellulaceae bacterium | reverse complement strand
ATTGAAGACCTTCAGTTCGATCGATTCCCAGGGGCGTTACGCCTTTGCAAATCAAGCCTCGATGGGGCATTGGAACTTGACACGCTTTGCCGAAACGCTCCTGCCGCTGCTCGACGACGATCAAGAGCTAGCGATTGCCAAGGCTCGCAGTGCGCTCGATACGTTTGCTAATCATCATCAGAGTGAAGTCAACCAGCGTTTCACTGCCAAGATCGGAATCGCAGGTGGCGACGCGAACGATTTGGAATTTGTGGAGACACTGCTCGCAGCCATGGCCGCTGGCAACGCCGACTTCACGCTCGTCTTCCGCCACTTGCCCGACGCATTGTCTAGCGAGGATGAGCGCGAGGATGACAGCCATGGTGTTAAGCGAGTCATCGCCCTGTTTGACGAGCCTCAGCCCATCACCGCCTGGTTGGCCGCCTGGCGCGCTCGAATGCCCCAGAGTGAGCGTGCGGCAGCCGTTGACTTAATGCGCCGCACCAACCCCACCATCATTCCTCGCAACCATCGCATTGAAGCCGCCATTCTAGCTGGCGAAGCTGGCGACTTCGCCCCATTCCATCGCCTCAATGACATCTTGCAGCGACCATTTTCGACATCAGCCGCCACCCTTGAATTCGAAGCCGCTCCCCTGCCCAGCGAAATCGTGCAAGCCACCTTCTGTGGTACCTAATGTGGCTCGACGCTCCGCGTCGTTTCTGCCGACCGCTGCGGCTTGGTTCAACAGCAAACCGACAAGTGCTCGCTAGCTTTTCATTCTGCAACAGAATTTATATTTTTTGCCGCTTTCGCACGGGCAGGGAGCGTATGGACGAGTTCCTGGGTAGGCTTCTCGGGAAGCACGCTTGCTTGTGTATCCTCGAGAAGCTGACTCAGCCAGCTCTGTGTTCCTGGAAATCCCCGTGTGCCATGGCGGAAACATCTCTTGGTGTCGGTGGAGCATGGGGCTGATAATCGTGCGTAGGAAATGTTCGAATTCCCCATCATCCATCTGAAAGGTGTCTTTCATTTGGTTGAGCATCTGAGTTTGCCCATCCTCTGGAAGCAGCCCGAGGTTATAGCACAACTGGCTCATGGCAAGCGCCTTGGACACCTGCTCTTCAGAGCCATCCGTCTCGTCGATCAACGGTTGTGCATAAGCCACGAACGCCTCTGCCATTGCCCCCATGCCCGACTCCTTTGTTGTATTTCAGTATCAAACGCTCGACCAACGACTGTTCACACGGTCGGTCCCCAATTTTACTGCGTCGGCGTTGTTGAGGAAACCGCCTCCCCCCCACGATCTCTCGCACTCCGTAAAATTCAACCGGGGAAGCAGGCGACGGAGCGTCGGGCCATCCCCCCAGACGTACCGCGCCGTCGTTGGATGCCGAATACTGCAATGTTGGCAAGTTTCTGAGGACAGACGGTTTCACCGAAGTACAAGCCAGTTCTGGCGGATAAAAGCCAGGTAGGCACAGATCAGAAAGGCGTGAAAGGCGAGTCGGATCAACCAATCGACTTGGGGCGAAGTGCCTGCCATATCAAGCACTTGGGAAAGTAGGAAACCACCGAAGTGGGCAAATACAAGAAGTATGCCGAGAACGACGAACGGCAGCATCGCCGCACGCCCTGGTTGCAAGCCACGGCGTTTCGCGCGGGTATAAAATGCGGTTGTGGCGATGAGGGCGACTATCGCGAGCAGCAATATCATACGTGCTTTTCAAGCCAGATCATCGACGGCTGATGGCATCGGCCGCACGCGCCGCAGACGCTCACACTACGGACGCCCATGGCGCGACTTTTGGAACAGCTTCAGTCTTAACGATACACGGGAGCCATGCCAGTGGGAGGGGCGGCGTAACGCAAATTGGGAGCGATGCCGGGGACGGGTTGAGAATTGCCCCAGTCCAAGACTTGTATTCCAGGCGTCTGTGGCTGAGGAGCGTGAGACACGGATTGCTGCTGTGGATTTTGGAAATGGTTTGCGGCTGGCTGCGCAGCGCGTGCTTGCTGCGGGGCGATGGCTCGCAAGTGTTCGCTCAGCGGTGGCTCTTCACCAGTCACCTGGCGAAGCCTGCGCTTGTACCAGTTCTCGTTACCCAGCGGGGCTTCCGCACTAGGCCGTGCCGCTATGGGACGACTGGCCAAACTCACCGCATTGACCGGCACCTGCGCATCGAAGGCTAACGGCTCCGCAGCCATCTGCGAGTCAACAGCAAGTGGAGCCGACTGCGCTACAAGGTTCAGTGAACTCGAGCCAGCAGGCGTGCTACTGGACGCTAGGGCGATGCTACCGCCGGCGGCTAAAGCGCTGGAAGTGTCGCTGGCCATGTCGCTGGCAACTGAAGCGGCAGTCTGACTGGCCTCGCTGGCCGAGCGTTGCTGTTGCAGTCCAGGCGCATATGCCAACAATTCTTCGGGGCTGCCGTCGGCCAGCCAGCGATTCCATTGCATTTGAAAATCGCCGATCGACTCGTAGGCGTAGAATTGTGTGAGCGTCTGCCCCCAAGCTTCACTGCGCATGCCTGCCTCGAGGAATTTCACGAATTTTTGCGGACCACCTTGATCGATCAGGAATTGGACAGCCGAGTGGCCCTGGGCGTACAGGGGCATGATATCTGAAGGATATTCTTTCAACTGGAACATCTTGTTGAACGCTAGACCGCGGCCAGTCGCTAAGAATTCGAGTAGATGCTTCTGATGCTGTTGCTTCTCAGAGATGTGTTCGACTGTGGTACAGGCGCCTTCGTCAGCCCAACGCGGCACGTATTTGCCCAGCGGTGCGAAGTGCGTGGCAAAGATCGTGTGGGTGATCTCGTGTGGGAGCACACTGTCTAAGATGCGCTCTTGCGTGCCTTGCACACTCATCATCCAATTGCCAATGCGATTGCCGCCGATCAGTGCGAATCGCGTCTCGCCTCCCGCGCCCAAATTGGGTGCGGCTTGAACATGAATGGGGACGCGTTCGGCCCAAGGTGGCAGTTCGGCACCCAGCCAATGCAAAGCTAAATCGCGCCGATTCAGCTCGGCCATCTCAGCGACTTGAGTCGCCCACTGGGGCGACGAAGCGAAGACGATGAAGTTCTGGCTATGGGCGGTAAACTGTCGCCCCCGCGAGTTCTGCGCAGCAACTGGGGAAGTGAAAATTAGTAATAGACCGAGGGCCGCGCCCAACATGGGGCGAAACAAACGAGCATCCATGCTCGAAGCTCCTATGTGTGAGCTCGCCAGCAAAACCCCATCGCGCAGTGGACCAACCAATCATCACGTGCGATGCAGAGAGGCTTAACGAGTTTGCAGAAATAAGATGCGTCCATGCAACGCCAAGTATTGATTCAATGCAGATTCTCCAACCCGAGTTGAACCGCACTCGACGTACCCAGCTCTTCAATGGGCGGCCACGCTCCATTGAACAACTAGTCCCATCTCCCCATACCCATCCTGGGATGGCTCAGCCGGTTTGCCCAGTCGCCTGGGGACTTGGTTTGCGAAGTCTACGGGACGGCGTCGATGCGTCGATAGATCAATCCCGCGCGAACATCGAAACTTTAGCGAATTCGAAAAGAATTGCGAAAATCGGAGGTGTCGCATTTGCATTTCAAGCGATGCTCTGGACAGCCAGCGAGGCATTCAAGTATTTTCCTAGCCTGACGTCGTTTCCGGCTCGTATTTTTGGAATCACTCAGTGAATGCTCCCAACTTATTTTTTTCTGTCGGTGAACCCAGTGGCGACCTGCATGCGGCCAAGCTGATCGAGCAGCTACGCCAGCTACAACCACAGGCAACATTTCAAGGCTTCGGTGGTGGGCACATGGTCCAAGCTGGTTGTCACATCGACTATGACCTGACAAGCTTGGCCGTGATGGGCTTTGCGGAAGTGCTTCCCAAGCTGAGGGAGTTCTACCGCGTGGCCGATATCGCCTCGCAAATCTTCGCTCGTCAACGTCCCGACGCAGTCGTGCTGATCGATTTCCCCGGGTTTAACTGGCACATCGCGGAGCGCGCCAAGCAGCATAAGATCCCGGTTATCTATTACCTGCCTCCGCAGCTCTGGGCCTGGGGCGCCTGGCGGATGGCTAAGATGCGCCGCAACGTGGACCACATCATTTGCAATCTACCGTTTGAACCGGAATGGTATGCGCGACGGCGGGTGTCGGTCGACTATGTGGGGCACCCGTTTTTTGATGAGGTCCGCGAGCGCCGCTTGGATAGCCGGTTTCTGGCCAAATGGGCACAACATGATGCGGTTCAAGTCGCCATACTACCTGGCTCGCGAACGCGCGAAGTAAAAAAAATCTGGCCCATGCAATTGGCCGCTATTCGCGAGCTCGCAGGCCGACACCCTGGGGCTCGGTTTCTGGTCGCAGCCCTGCGCGATCAACACTGCCTATGGTGCCGCGAGCAATTGACTGCCAGCGACCGCGAACTCAACATCGAGTTCTTCGTAGGGAAGACCAGCGAGATCATCGAAGTGGCCGACTGCTCCTTGATGAAATCGGGTTCGGTCAGCCTGGAGATGATGGCGCGTGGGACGCCCAGCGTAGTGGTCTATCACATCAGTCGCGGACACTACGCGATTGCAAAATGCGTGACACGACTCAAGACGATGACCCTGCCCAATATGATCGCGGGCAAGGTGATTATGCCTGAGTTTCTAGCGGTTGGGTCTACCGGCAAAGCCATCGCAAAATCCATTGCAGCGCTGGATCGCCTAATGTCGGACGCAAACTTTCGAGAGCAGCAGCGGAGTGAGCTGCTAGCGCTCAGCCAGCAGGTCGGCGGTGAACATGGATTTCCTCGTGAAATCGTGGCAGGTAGCCTCGGTTCGGCTATTGCGACCAGCAGCGTTAGCCGCCGCGCCGCTCTGTCCATTCTGCGACACTTGGAGATGGAGCCGGTTGCGATCGCGCCGCGGCGAGCGCCAGCGCTGCTGGCAAGCTAGCGGTGGAATGGTTTACCTAGGGATGCGCTCCCAAACGGGATCGCCAATCGGCAATATTAAATCGCGATTGGTTGCCAACTCACGTCGCCACTGCTGCACAGCATTGCGACTGACGGATGCGGGCTGCACCCCCAGCGATTTCCCCGTGAGAGTTTGCAGTTGATGTAAGGCTAACACGCGGACGGCCAATTGCGGACTCTCGAGCCGCTGAACGACAGTCGCCAGCCCGGCGGGATCGATCTTGTCCACGGCAAATCCGCACAGCAGATCGACTATTTCAGCACCCGCCTCGCCATAGGTCTCGTCGAAGACGGTTCGCACTTCAGCTTCCGCAGCCGGATTGGCGGCCAGGACTTGTTGCGCCAAATGGATCGTGGGCATCCAGTGGATGCGCATGCGTGCGTCGTCTAAGAAGCCGGCTGCCAGGGGCTTCCAGTCTCCGCATAGCAGGGCGGTCTGCACTGCCAACGCGGCTGTCTCTGCCCGCCGCGAGTGGCTCAGTTCGACCAACTGCGGTAGGATCCCGGCTGCTTTCGTGCTCTCGGTCTCAGTGGTCTCGGCGAGCACTGCGGGTTCTGCAGCAGCTTTGGTTTGCGTGAAGCGATGCAAATCTGAAGCAGCCATAATATCGATGGGACGGTCGGTACTGCTGCGGTACCAGTTGGGGATGTTCTGCAAGCGGAAGGTAATCAACTTACCCCCCCCCACACAAGCCAGGCCATCTCCCAAATTGAGCTGGTGAGTTGCTCCGCCGTCGCCCAGTTGCGTGACCGTGACGCTCTCGTCGGCTGCCACAATGACCAGCACGGGCTTCGTGGCTTGGCGATCGACGATAGACCCCGCAGCCACCGGGCGATAAGCGACTTCAATCGATACCAAACTATTGGGGTCGTTCCATTCAATCTGGAAATCTCCCACGGGGCTCGACAGCCGCAAATCTCGTCCATTGGGGCCTCCCCGGACCAGCGCGCGGCAGAGTGGCGTGGCAATGCCAACATGTGAGCTGCTACCTTGCTCGCTGGGCTCCTGCGCAGTTCGAGTTGCTGGGGCTTCAGTTGCTGGGGCGGGCTCCGCGCCAGGCACAACGGCAAGTTCCAATTGGGAGGGGCCACAAGCGGTCCAGTGAATTCCGCCGGGCAGGTCGATGACCGCACGTGTCGCAGGTGGGACGACCCAGTGACTGGCAACCGGTAGTGGGGTAGCCGCTTGTACGCGCTGCCACACACCTGTATCGCGCCACAGGATAACGGCCTGCGCGGCTTCATCGCCGCTGGGAAGCCACACAGCGTGCGAGTCCGATATTCCATTTGAGTTCGCCACATCGTGGGGGACCTCTTGGTCCGAGAATGCCTTCAGCTCGGCGGCGACATTCGCTGCTGAGGTTGGTGCAACAGCGGGCGAGGGGGGCACTGCGCCTGCAACCCGATTTGGATCGTTGGTCATCGGCGGCGTAGCCAGCTCCGGTTTGGGTGGGCCCTCTGGGGGCGCAAGCCCCGGAGGAGCGCCCATTTCCGACTCTACGTCAACCCCGGCGTCCAGCTCTGCGGCACGCGCGGTACTAGCGTTGCGACTGGGATCTGCAGTGGGTGGTGCGCCATCCTCGGTAGCGATTTCAGCAGCGATTTCGACCGCGCTTTCGGTGACGGGAGCCTCGTCCGCTGTGGTCGAAGCGATGCCGGGCGGCACTTGGTCAGCTTCGACGATCGTGTCCAAATCGACGGATTGAGCCATGGGTTGGCCAGCCCCGCTCTGGTTGGGAACTTTGGCAAACATCTCCTTCACATTTTCCAATGGACCGAGCGACTGCCAGACCAAGATAACCAACAACGCCAACAAGCCACCGATAGCCAGCGGAAACTTCCAGCGGCCCGAAGTGGTGCCCATGAGATACTCGGGCACCTCGTTGGTCAGCACGCTGGTCTCTAGGTTGAGTCCCTGCGGCCGGATCGATTCGCCGCCAGAGGCCAACATGGGAACTTCGACTTGAACCGGCATGTCACCGGGGCGAGATTCGCCGCCTAACACCGGGGAGGTGGCAAGTTGATGGGCCGGATCAGTGGCCGCGCTGGCGGTCGTCAGTTTGCCTCGGCGGCGAGCTTGCCTGCGCGAGTTGAGCTCCTCTTCGATCGCAGTCCGCTGAGTGGCATCACCCAATCCCAAAGCCAGCCGCCGCAGTTCGCCTGAGACGTTCACTTTCGTCCGCACTGCAGAAGACAACAAGGAATGACAGTCTGCCAGCTCGGCCAAATGGACGGCGGAATCCAAACAGATCCGCTCGAACTCGGGGACCTGCGAGTGTGGCAGAGCGTCGTCCAGGTATTCGGCAATCGAATTGGCATCGGCTGCGAGCCCTGTACCCAGTACCGGCGGCGCGGCCACTACGTTGCGCTGAGTTATCTCGCCGATCCCGCGCAGCAAATTACCCCCATACTGACTGCTTTGGATTCGGCGATGTAAATCCTCGCGATCAGCCGGACTCAGTACATTATCGCGATAGGCCAACAGAGTTCGGAGTGTTAAGCGCATGATCGATTTTCTAGCTGCGGACTTTGGAAAGAGCGGAAAACGTGGCCGCCTATCTAGTTAGTGGCCCCTGCGGTTCCAATCCGTAGCGAAATCTAGAAAAAAAGTAGCAAATATTTTTGAAATCAGGATTGATTCGCGTGCATTCGCGCTATTCGCGGGCAGGTTCTTTTCATCGAAAAATGCGCTTACGATAGCATCCAACAAAGGCTGTATTCAGGTGGACGAGTCTACAGTCGGTGCCAGGAGGGCAGTGTCAAGAGTCGGTGCCGTAATGTTGTAGCGCGGCGCTCGTCACGAGCCTACGGAGCCAGAGAGAGGGCTTCGTTCAGTTGCAGTGCCATGTCGGCGGCGGCGGTTGAGACCGCGTCTTGCCAGGCCAGATGCGAGTACTGCGGCAGCGTGTATGCAAAGATGATCCCGCGAGAACTGTTGACGATGGCCCCCAGGCCGCGCGCGTCAAAGCCGTGGGCAACGTCCTGGGGAGTGCCACCTTGTGTGCCAAACCCAGGAATCAAAATCCAGGTGTGGGGCATCTGCCTGCGCAGTTTGTGCAGTTGCTCTGGATACGTCGCTCCCACGACGGCGCCCACGCTCCCATAGCCCGAGTCCCCCTGGGTCGCTGCCGAGTGCCGTTCCACAGTTTCAGCCACGCGTTCATAGATCGTCTGCCCACCGGCGACTTGCAAATCCTGCAAAAAGCCGCTGCCGGGATTCGAAGTCTTGACCAACACGAAAATTCCAGCGTCCTGGGCGCTAGCCGTTTTCACAAATGGTGCCAACGTGTCATCTCCCAAGTAGGGATTGACTGTCAGCGCATCGCATTGCCACGGGCTCGCCGCCCCCAAGTAAGCGTCAGCATAACCTTCGGCCGTGCTGCCAATGTCGCCGCGTTTGCCATCGAGCAAGACCAGCAGCCCTCGTTTGCGCGCGTGCGTGATTACCGCCGCCAGGGCGTGCATGCCAGCCGGCCCGAGCTGCTCGAAGAAGGCGGCTTGCGGCTTGATGATCGGTGCCTGTGCCGCCACGGCATCGATCACCTCCTGGCAATAGCACTGAGTTGCTGCGGCAACTTTGACCAGATCCTTGGTGCCGATCGCACCACGCAGGGCTGCAGGCAGACTGGCCCAACGCGGATCAAGCCCCACGCAGACGGACGACTTCTTAAGTTGAACCTGCTCTGCCAGGCGATCACCAAAATGCATGTTGTTCTCTCTTGTATAACCGTTCAGGGTGCGCGGGACTTGAGGTATTGTAGAGCCATGGTCCAAATGGTTCAGAGCTTCAGCCAAAATATCAAACGATTGGGGACAATCGTTCTACGCTTCAGCCAAAATCTCAAACGATTGGGGACAATCGTTTTACGCTAGTTCTATTCAGGCAATTTGCGCACGGAGCCAGGCGTGACTGGTCGGCCGGAATCCGCGCTGGCGATGGCAGCAAAGCACAGTGCCAGACTCTCCAGATTGTCGCGCGCATCGATTGTACAGCGGCGCTTTTCTTCGATCGCGCACAGCAGTTCACCCATCGTACCGTGCAGTCCATCTGGAAACCATGATCCAACTAGCTCTGGCGAATACCTGCCGGCCGCCGTGGTAACGGTCAGCTCTTGCGACTGGATACTTGGGCCTTGGCTCAGCAGGCTACCGCCGGTCCCAGCTAGAAAGGTTTGATCGAGTTGTCCGAAGACGACTCCTGCGTCGAATGCCAGTGTGGCTTGCCCTTCGTCGAACTCGATCAGAGCCTGGGCCATCATGGGAGGCATCAGCGTTTGTTGCGGTACGCGCGCCGTGGTGGCGAACACGTTGCGTACAGGTTGCTTCGAAAAAAAACAGCGGACGATGTCAAACCAGTGAATGGCGTAGTCGTACAGAATCAGATGTTTGATCTTCTCGAATTCGGTACCAGCCACCCACGAGTGATCCCAGTGGCAACCCAAGTGCGCAGCGAACACATCGCCCAGAAGGCCACTTTCGGCGGCTACGCGGGCGAAGCTGAAATGGGGTGCCCAACGACCGTTTTGGTTGACGGCCAAATAGACATTGTGCCTATCGGCCAACTGGACCAGACGCTCCCCGACGTCCAGATCGAGCACAAACGGCTTTTGGCTGAGCACGTGTTTGCCGGCGCGAATGGCCGCTTCAATCAGCTTGACACGGTCGGCTGGATGGGTGGCGATATCGACGACTTCAATCGAATCATCGCGGAGGATCTGCTGGTAGTCATCGGACACGCTCGCCTCTGGAAAGAACTCGCTGGCCCGGTCTCGAGCTCGCTGGATGTGAACATCGCACAAAGCGGCTACGTCGAAACCGGCGGATCGATAGGCGCGCAAATGTTGGTGTGTAATGCCGCCACACCCGATCATGCCGATTTTAGGCGCATAGCTACGCGGACTCTCTGGGCGATAGGGAAGGTTCGCCATTTGGCATGGAAATCCATCAGACATGAAGCGGCCTCCGCGCTGGCGAGCGGGCTACCACTGTTCGCCGAGCGTTAATACTTTATTGTCGAACTGAAGCGCATCGCCGCTGCCTTCGTACATCTCCGGCGCGAACTCGGATTGCCCCATGTCATCGTGCAAGTCGTAATGCTCCCCGCCGTACGACTCGGTATATCCGTCACTATACTCTTCAGTAAATTCTTCTGTATATTCGTTTTGTGCCCCCGAATAGCGATCCGTGTACGCTTCCCCGAAGTATTCTCCCTCGACACCCGTAGCATACGAGTCTACCACACGCTGGCCGGTCCCACCGGAGGCGATGGTCGAGCCAGGGTCGCTAAAAACCGATCCTACCCGGCCTTGTGTTGGGTCGCTGCGTTGCCACTTTCCACCAACTGTGGCATAGTCATCCAGGAATCCCGGCGCGCACATCGTACACCCACTCGATAGCGTCAAACCTAGTCCCAAAGTCAGTAGTACAATTGTGCGCATGATCGCTGGTTCCTGTAGGTCGTCGGCCGTCCGCGAATTCGACGTACTGTGTGCGGGCGAACGGCTATCGATATTATCGACTCCACCGCCGATTCCGATTAGTTAAACTTTGCGGGTTAAGCCGACTTTCCGCAGAACTGCGTAAGACCACATGACATCAAAAGCTAGCAAGAGGAAGCAGCACGTCCGCCCGGCGGTCGCGCTTCCGAGCCCCACTTGGCAATCAGGCTGGTGGCTGGCGGTGATCGCGACATCCGCCCTGATGTGGTTGATTGCAGTCACAGCCGCAGCCAGTCGAATCCACTTTGTGATGGGGTACCGCGTTCTCGCCAGCGGCCCGCCACAACTGGAGCCGTTTTTGGCAAGCTACTGGTCCTGGGGCTTCGCATCGTTGGCAATGGCCCTGTGGTGCGGACTGGCAGCGACACTTCTGTACACTCGTCGGCCATCAAGTCGGCCAGCAAGTCGGCCAGCAGTCGAATCGCCGACAACGATCGGCTGGGCGAGCGGCTCGCTGCTGGTCTCATGCCTGCCGCTGTTGCTGTCCATGTTTTTGCGTGCGCGCGGGGCAGAGCTGCCGCCAGGCTACTGGGAGCCGCTGTGGTTATCAGCGTGGAGCGGAATTAGTTTTGCCTGGCTCGTCCAGGGATGTGTTGCCACACAGCTAGGCAGCTCGAGAAGATTTGCTGTGGTAGCCAGCAGCTCCAGACGTTGGATTTCGCTCGGTCTAACCAAACTCAGGGGACTTCGGCTACCAATATCCGTGATAGCTATAGCAGCCACCGTTGCAGCCATCGGTTGGGCTTGGCAATCTCACGACTACTACAGCAATTTTCTCCTAGGCTTCAATGACTTCGGACATTTTGCGCAGCGAGTAGCCAACACGGCTAGCGGACGGGGAGTATTGCTGGAGTCGCCAGTGCTGCCGATGTTTTGGGATCACTTCAATCCAGGACTACTGCTGCTGGTGCCACTATGGATGCTCTTCCCGAGCGTGTATCTGTTCTTCGTGCTGCACTCCGTCTCATTAGCCAGTGGTGACATAAACGTGTGGGGCATCGCTCGACAACAGAGGCTGGGACGTTTACCTGCGATGTTGTTTGGGTTGGCCTGGCTGGCTCAGCCGGTCCTGGGCCAGATGAATGTGGCCTACACCTACGGTTGGCATCCCATCAGCCTGGCGATCCCGCCGTTGCTGGCTGCGATATGGAGCCTGACCGCACGCCGACATTGGCTCGCTCTGGCGTTGGCGGTTTTGGCGATGTCAATGGAAGAGGGGGTTATCGTCATCGTATGTCTATTTTGTGCCGTGTGCGCGGTAACCAGCCGCTGGCCTCTGCGGCGCAAGTCCCACAGTGGGCTAAATAATATTAAGGAATACCGACATTTTCATATTAAGGAATACCGACGCGGAGCGTCGAGCCACATTTCAGTCCCGTATGGAGTGTCGTCCGGGGCTTGGCTGCTGCTGGCGACCATTTGCGCAGTGGCGTTTGTGTTGGTCTATCGTTTGAGCGGGATAGCCGAATTTCAAACCGCGCGCTTTGCAACGCTGGGGGCCAGCACCGGAGAAGTCTTGCTGTCACCCATCCTGCGCCCCGCTGCGTTTTGGGGCAGTTTGTTTGGTTGGCAAAAGCTGTATTTTGTGCTGAGTTTGTGGCTTCCCTGCTTTGTCCCCTGCCTGCTGCGAGGTTGGCGTCCGCTGCTGGCTACTGGGCTGCCACTGCTGGTGTTGCTGGTCTGGGACCATCGCCCGGCGACATCGCTGGCCTTTCAGTATGCCAGTACGCTATTGCCACTCTTCTGGTTGGCTACCATCCAAGGAACTCGGGCATATGGTGCGCAATTGGGCAGGGCGGAGAGGGGTAGCAGTGAGACGGGGAATACCGACGCGGAGCGTCGAGCTACATTGAAGCAGGCAGGGAATACCGACGCGGAGCGTCGAGCTACATTGGGGCAATCAGGCAGATCGGCGAGGGATGACAATGAGGG
>CAKQNH010000058.1 GCA_934255105.1 uncultured Pirellulaceae bacterium | reverse complement strand
GGACAAGCTCGTCGGCCAACTCCTTGACTCGATAGATGATCTCGGCATCCGTGACAACACCTACGTCATCTTCATGGGCGACAACGGCACCCAGGCCCCCTACTTCGAAAACCCACGCGTGGGCAATCAAGCCGATGAGCTTGCACACACCCGCCATACGATCCAGGGCAAGGTCAACGGTGGCAAAGCCGAGCCCGGCGACGCCGGATCCCACGTCCCGCTGCTGGCCTGGGGCCCCAAGTCGATCTCTCCCGGCACTGTTTGCGATGACCTAATTGACGTGGTCGACCTCTTCCCCACCTTCTGCGAACTCTCCTCCACCACCATTCCCAACGAACTCGCTATCGACGGCCGCAGCATCGTCGCACAACTCCACGGCCAAGCCGGAATCCCCCGCCCGTGGACTCATCAGGGGCTTTACAAAGAAGAATACATCTTCGACGGATCCTGGCGTCTGTTCCGTAAGAATGGCGAACTTCTGGACGCCCGCCACCTCCCCGCCGAACCGCCGGCAGCGGTGGACGACCCCGACGCCATCGCCGCAAGAGCCGAGCTTAACTCTCTCTTCAAAAAAATCACTGTCGACGGCCCTCGCCCCCCCGAACCCTTCTTCGCTCGGTAAGCCATGCCTCTCGACGACGCTCGCCGGCGACTCACGGCGGTCCAAAACAGGGAAATTGAGAATTAGGGGCAGGTAACAATTTATAATCCCTGTCGCCACTTCAGCGTTTTTTTACGCTTGACTCTTTTGATTCTTTCTCGCTTGTCGTATCTTCGGTTTTTGTCTGCAGGACACGATCGATAAAACGGTAAGCGGCCAATCTGGCGTCCAGTGGAAATCCGTGTTCGCCGGGCGGGTAGACAGCGACAATTTCATTGTCCGCATCCAGAAGGTGGTAGACGTTTTGCGCGGCTGTCACGCAGCGTTTGACGCTCGCTATTTTAAAATTCTGGTCGCCTTGTGGAGCATGAATGTACAACGCTCGGGGCGCGATCGCCGCCAATACCTCAGGGAAATCAAACGGCAACTTCTTTGGATCTTTGCCGTACACGGTTTCGATGCGCGGCATGTAGCGCTGCTGACACCAACCGGTGGGATCGCCATTCATGTAGTCCAGGAATGAGTCGAAGCCGGAACTGGTGACTACGACCTTGAGACGTGGGTCGAAAGCAGCCACAAACAGACTGTTGTGGCCACCCAGTGAAACGCCGATACACCCCAAACGCTGCGGATCCACTTCAGGTAGCGACTCCAACAGATCGATCGCTCGAATATGGCTCCAGATCCCCTTCATCGTCCCGCTCGCGTATCCCAGCGACTGTGGATCGGTCTGGTTCTCGCCCAACAGTGTGTAATCTGGTGCGATGGTCACGTATCCGCGTTCGGCCAATTCCAGAGTGTAGCGCGGATAGTCCGCACCTAGACCGGCCGTGCGGCCGCGGCTACCGCTCGTGCCGTGCAAACACAACATGGCAGGTGCTGGGCCTGTAAGGTTCTTGGGTATCAGTAGGTAGGCGGGAATAGTGTCCCCAGGCCCTGCCTGAAAAAGAATCTTCTTGCGGATAACCGTAGGCAACTCTTCGCTCTGCAACTCTTGGACTTCTAAGGCAGACTTGCTCTTCGCGTCGGGAAGCGGGCCCATGACCTGCTGCATGCCCGCCAGTATATGCGCCCGTCGCCGCTGCCACGCTTCGGCCGTGCGGATTGGCTGGGTTTGTCCCGCCGAGTCAATCCAAGAAAGAAGCTCCATCTTGTCTGGGTAGAACGGCGGTGCGCCGGGCTCTTCCCCCTGTAGCGCCGGTGTAAGTCCTAGGGACAGGAGCATAGCAAAGCAGAGCCCAGACGCGGCAGTGCGGTTCAATACCTTCATAGGATAGCCTTTTCTGTAGCGTGGTAATTTCATTGTAGCGACTGGCCAGTCGAACCCTAATTCATCGCGGTCGATGGCGGTTTCGCTAACATCGAAAGGGAAACTGTTGACGGCGATGCTTTCGAGCGATATGACAGAACTAGCGATGGTATATTCTATTCAGTTTGCTAGTTCACAGTGGTTCATGCCACACTTGATTATCGTAGATTTGATCATTGCCCCACAGTCGTTGATCGCTCCGCCGATCATTGCCCTACAGTCGTTGATCGCTCCGCCGATCATTGCCCTTCGTGTATGGTTCATCGGTAGCATTAACGTGTCCCCTGGACGCCCAAGCAATTGATCGGTCGCGCGATCGGCGAATATCATGCATATCCGTGAACGGATATGATAAAGTCAGAGTCTATCGAAAGGAAAATGAACATGTTCACACGTCGTCGATTCCTCAAGAACTCGATGTTAGTGGCGACCGGCGCAACGGTATCCATCGCGCCTTGTGCCCGCGTGCTGGGAGCGAACGATGACATTCGCGTCGCGGTCGTCGGGTTTCGCGGACAGGGAGGACTTCATCTGCGTTTGCTCCGTGAGCTGCCTGGAGTGCGCGTGGTTGCTGTCTGCGATGTCGACCAGAACGTCTTGGATCGCGAGCTGAAGCAGGCCGCCGGTCGCGGCGAAAAACTCGTCGGCTACAGCGATGTGCGCAAGCTCCTCGAAGACAAGAATATCGACGCTATCACGGTCGCTACGCCGGATCACTGGCATGCGCTGATCACGATCTGGGCCTGCCAGGCCGGAAAAGATGTGTATGTCGAAAAGCCGATCTCACACAATCTGTGGGAAGGCCGCAAGATGGTCGAGGCGGCTCGCAAGTACGACCGCATTGTGCAGTATGGCAATCATAACCACGATCGCCCCACCGGCGAGATGCGGCTCGAAGTTGAGAAGCTCGGCAAAATTCAAGTCGTGTGGTCGTCGTTGAACCGGATGCGCGAGAGCATCGGCAAGGTCGCCGGGCCGCAACCGGTTCCCGCTGCGGTGAACTATGACTTGTGGACTGGCCCCGCGAAGCTGGAGCCGTTGATGCGCAAGAACCTGCACTACGATTGGCACTGGGACTGGAACACTGGCACCGGCGAGATGGGCAATAACGCAATCTATCCGCTGACCGCAGTTCGCTTGGCACTCGGCCAAAACACATTGCCCCGCCGCGTGTTGAGTCTGGGCGGACGCTTCACGTTCGACGATGACGGCCAGACCCCCAACTCCCAATTGGCACTGTTCCAATACGATCCAGGACCGCTGGTCATCTTCGAGCTCCGCAATTTGCCTTCGGAGAAAGGACCGAAAGCAATCGGTTCGAAAGTTAAGTGCGAGCGCGGCGAGACCAACTTGCCAAGACCGTCTGGCGAGCCTGGCGACACGGGCGGTTTCCCGGCGCACAAAGGCCATCTCTACAACTTCATTTCAGCCGTGCGCAGCCGCAAGGTCAGCGACCTGCGGGCTGACATCCTCGAAGGCCATCTGTCGACTGCGCTAGTTCACATGGCCAACGCATCCTACCGCGTCGGGACCGCGCATTCGACCGACGAAGTCCGCGACGCGATCCAGGACCGGGGCAGCGAGGCGGTGGAGACACTGGGACGGTTTGAACAACACCTGGCCGCCAACGGAGTCGATTTTTCGAAGTCGCAGATGGTTCTGGGCCCGTGGCTGGAGATGGACCCCGAGCGTGAAGAGTTCGTCGGCAGTTCCGATGTGGTGGGGCAAGCGAACCAGCTTCTGCGCGGAAGCTACCGCAAGCCGTTTGTCGTCCCAGAAGAGGTTTGATGACCGGCAATCAAGAATGCGCCCTTTTTCGTCCACCCCGACGGAACCGTATCAATTAGCAACTAGGTTATAGGACGATTGGGTATGGCGGTGTTTGAAAGCGAAGTGCATTTTCGCGAGGATGCGCTCTTAGAGTTGGCGCGGATTATCGAACGCCGGACAATCTCACGACTTATGCTCATTGTCGATCAAGCGGCCTACGATGCAACCAACGCATCGTCGATCGTGGAATCTGCGTTGCAGTCCTATCACGTAGTCCGATTCGCGGATTTCGAACCCAACCCAAAGCTAGTCGACATCAAACGCGGCGCGCAATTGTTCCGCGAGTCCGATTCTGAAATGGTGATCGCGATTGGCGGCGGTACTGCGATCGATATTGGCAAAGTCATTGCCGTAGTGGGCCACGAAACGTCACCGATCCGCGAGATCATCACTGGAGCCGCCTCGCTGACGCAGGTCGGTGTACCGCTCGTTGCGATACCAACGACAGCAGGAACTGGCAGCGAAGCCACTTGCTTTGCTGTTGCCTACGTCGATGGCGAAAAATACTCACTCGACAATCCCGCCTTGCTGCCGGATGTCGCCATCATCGATCCGCGGCTGACTCACAGTCTGCCGCCCGGAATTACGGCGGCTACTGGATTGGACGCATTCTGCCAAGCAATCGAGTCGATCTGGTCCGTCGGTGCCACGGACGAGTCGATTGGCTACGCTACTGAAGCAGTGAAATTGGCATTCGCAAACCTGTCCTCCGCAGTGAATCAACCGAGTCCCGAATCTCGTTTGGCGATGTGCCGTGCCTCGCACTTGGCGGGCAAGGCGATCAACATCAGTCGTACAACGGCACCGCACGCGCTTTCGTATCCTTTAACCTCGCGTCGCAACATTCCACACGGCATCGCCGTTGCACTGACCATCAGCCCGATGCTTTCGTACAATGCGAATGTTTCGAAACTCGATTGTGTCGATCGGCGTGGTGCCGAACATGTTCGTGACCGAATCGGGATGATCGTCGAGTTGCTGGGGGCCAACAGCGTCGCCGATGCCCGGCACAAGATCGAAGACCTAATAGCCAGCGTTGGCTGTCCGCGATCATTGGGCGAAGCTGGTGTTACGGATCGCGCGGAATTGGAAAGTTTAATCTCCCGCGTCAATGTCCAACGCATGTCGAACAATCCACGTCGAACCAGCCAAGAATCCTTGATCGAACTCCTTGCAAGCTAGTGCTGACGCTCACCATTCTCCACACCCACCCAGCTCGAATGAATCAGGCTGCTATGATTAATAAAACGCAACAAAGAATCTCCGAAACCCACTTCCGCGTAAACGGACGCGAATACAACCCGCCGCCGGTTCCTATCGCCGTGTTATTAATCGACGGGTGCGCCGACGAGTATCTCTCAGTCTCGCTGGCCAAGAACCGCATGCCCAACCTCGCCAAAATGCTGGAAACAGGTCATCGGTCATTGGTGCGAGGCGCTTTGCCATCATTCACCAATGTGAACAACAGTGCGATCGTTACCGGTTGCCCGCCAAGGGATACTGGAATCGGTGGTAATTACATTATTGACCCTAGCACCGGCGAAGAGGTGATGACCAATTCGTCGAAATACCTTCGCCTCGAAACGATTCTTGCCGCCGCAGCGGACGCGGGCCGCAAGGTCGCGATGGTGACTGCGAAAGACAAATTGCGAGAATTGCTGTCTAAGAATATGGTAGGCATCGCGTTTTCCGCCGAAAAGGTTGACGAAGTCACGCTGGACGTCAATGGGATTGCCGATGTGATCTCGCACGTTGGACCCAAGCCGAATATCTATTCAGCGGATGCCAGTTTGTATGCGCTCAAGGCAGGTGTTCATTTAATTGCGAGTGGGCAGGCCGACTTCTGCTACTTGACCTTGACCGACTACATGCAGCATAAGTTTGCGCCTGAGGCTCCCGAGTCGCTCGCATTCTATTGTGCCATCGACGAACAGATCGGAAAGCTGCTTGAATTGGGGTGTATCGTGGCGGTAACCGCCGATCACGGCATGAACGCGAAATGCGACTCCGAAGGAAATCCCAACGTCGTCTATCTGGAAACGGAACTGACAAAAAAATTTGGTGAAGGAATTACGGTCATTTGTCCAATTACCGATCCCTACGTTGTCCATCATGGAGCATTGGGGTCGGCAGTGACCGTTTACTTGCCCAATTCGGTGGCCCAAGACGAGGTCGCCAAGTGGATTCTGAATCTTGAAGGGGTGACGGAAGTTCACAACCGCGACACCTCGCTCAGTAAGCTTGAGTTGCCCAAGGATCGGATCGGCGACTTGTTTGTACTCTCGTCACGAGACTACGTCATCGGTCGCACGCCAGCGCATCACGACCTAAGCCAACTTGAAGGCCGATTGCGTTCGCACGGCGGACGATATGAGGAGATGGTGCCGATGCTTTTGTCGCATCCGCTCCGCGAAACCTACTATAGGAAGTCGCAAGGCGACCCAAGGAATTTTGACATATTCGATTTTGCCTGCAATGGCACTGTGGTAGGCGTATCGTCATAACGTGGCGGTGCATTGTCCCGCTTTCACAAAACTGAACTCTGGCGACTTCTTCGCCAGCGCCTGTTTTTCGAACGATTTGGAAACGAAGGAAATATGTGCCATGAACCCTGCACCCTCAACCGTGCTTGACCTGCCCTCGTACATTTGCGGCGAGAAGATTACCAGTGACGACCGAGTTTCCGTCCACTACCCTTATGATGGTTCGTTAACGGGAACGATCAGCAGGATTCAGCCCGCGCACATCGAGCCGATGATCTCTAAAACTCTGGCAGGTGCGTGTGAACTTTCTCGCTATGACCGTGCCAAGATACTGACCAAAGCGCGCGAATTGCTGTTGCAACGTGCGGACGAGTTCGCGAATTTGATACGTCGCGAATCCGGTCTGTGCATGCGAGAAGCGAATTACGAAGTAGGGCGTGCCTGCGACGTGTTTCAATTCGCAGCGGCCGAGGCACTCAGGGATGACGGCCAGATATTCTCCTGTGATATTTCGCCTCAGGGGAAGAAGCGGAAGATATTTACGACACGAGAGCCGCTTCAAATCGCGCTGGCGATCACGCCATTCAATCACCCGCTCAATCAAGTCGCTCATAAAGTTGCTCCGGCAATCGCTGTGGGCGTCCCAATCTTGGTCAAGCCATCGGACAAGACTCCGTTGACGGCGATTCGATTGGCCGAAGTGCTTTACGAAGCTGGCTTGCCTGCTTATATGCTGAGTGTCTTTGTTGGGGAAATTGATTCGGTCGTCGAACCGTTGATCGCCGATGAACGCATCGAGCTAGTCACGTTCACCGGTGGCACCGCAGTCGGAAAGCGAATCTCTAGAATTGCGGGCTATAAAAAACTATGCCTGGAATTGGGCGGCAACGCACCGTTGATCGTGCTGGACGATGCCGATATGGAGCTGGCAGTCACGTTGGCAGCCGAGGGCTGCTATCGGAACTCGGGTCAGCGTTGCACGGCGGTCAAACGATTGTTGATTCATGAAAAAATCAAGAGCGAATTTGTCGAGCGATTTGTGGCCAAGTCGGCGACGTACAAGACAGGAGATCCCGCTTCACTTGACACGATTGTCGGGACAATGATCGACGAAGCGGCAGCCAAGACACTCGAGGACCGCGTTCACAAAGCAGTCGCATCGGGGGCAAAGTTGCTGTACGGAGGAAAGCGTGAAGGAGCAATGTTGGAGCCGACCGTGATCGATGATGTGCCCCGTGATGCCGAGATGATCGTCGAGGAATCATTTGGCCCTCTCGCACCGATCATTGTGGTTTCAGATCTGGATGATGCGATCGCAGTTGCCAATGATTCACGATTCGGCCTCTCGTCAGGCGTGGTGACCAATAACCTGTCGGCTGCAATCGAATGTGTGCAGCGAATCCGAACAGGAACAGTGAACATCAACGAAGTCCCAGGCTACCGGATCGAAAGTTCGCCGTTTGGTGGTTGCAAGGATTCCGGGTTGGGTATCAAAGAAGGTGTCATCGAAGCGATGAAGTTCATGACGAATATCAAGACGTTTTCGCTGCCCTGGGGCTAGGGGCTAGGAGTCGGATAACTGCATGAATTCCTCAATCGATCATCGCTTTCGGGCCGCCCAGTGGCGAATGTTGCTAGCGACGATGTTCTGCTACCTGTTTTTCTACACGGGGCGTCAGACATTTGGGTTTGCGATCCCTGGAATCGAAGATGAACTGGGGATTTCCAAGTCGACGTTAGGTTGGGCCAGCGCAGCAATGCTTTGGTCCTATGCCATCGGGCAGTCCATCAACGGAAACTTGGGTGATAAGTATGGTGGTCGCCGGATGATGAGCCTGGGTGCGATTATCTCGTGCGCACTGAACTGGGTGACCAGCTTCGGCACCAGCGCGGCGAGCCTGGCGATTCCTTGGGCCGCCAATGGGTATGCACAATCCATGGGCTGGGCACCAGGCGGCAAAGTGCTATCGAATTGGTGGTCGCAGTCTGAACGTGGCAAAGTATATGGTGCCTATGTTTTTTCTGCTGGTATGGCGTCCGTCTTGGCATTCGCCACGTCGACGTTGATCCTTGAAGCCAACTTGAGTTGGCGTTGGATTTTCCGAATTCCCGTGTTGCTGCTGCTGGCCGGTGGCACTGTCTATTACTTGATCGTCCGCGACCGCCCAGAGGACTTGGGGTTTCCGCCACTCGCGGACGCTGACGTTCACGATGAAGCGATTGTCAAAAATCTCGAATTGAACTCGATCGCCGAGGAAACGTCATGGCAACGTTACAAGGTTGTGTTGTCGAATCCAAGATTCTTGATCGCGAGTCTGGCGATCGGTTTTCAGAGCATGGCGCGCTACGGGCTGCTGATCTGGGTGCCTGTTCACTTTTTGGGTGAAGACTGGAAGAACTCAGAAACAAAATGGATGAGTTTGGCACTACCGATCGGAATGGCACTTGGAGCGGTCGCCAGCGGTTGGCTTTCCGATAGGGTGTTTCATTCCAACCGTTCGCGCGTGATCGGATTGTTTCTGCTGTTGGCCGCCGCTTGTTCGCTCGGAATGTACGCATTGCCGAAATCTCACTGGTTGGGAGTGCCTCTGTTGTTACTGACAGGTTTCTTTGCCTACGGTCCTCAATCCGCGTTTTGGGCATTGTGTCCTGACCTGCTGGGACGAGCCCGATCGAGCACTGGAACTGGAATCATGAATACGTTTGCGTATCTATTCGCCGGGTTGGGTGAACCATTGATCGGGTGGATCATTCAGTCAAACGACAACAACACGTTCTTGGTCTTCGGCGTTGTTGCCGCCGCGTGTATCGTTGGCGCAGCGATATCACAGTTCATCCGTCATTGATTCATCGCGAAGTTCCACCAGCCTTCATGTCCGTCAGCTCACTCGCTTCTGGAAGCGGTATGATACGATGGCAGAAGTCGGGGCAGCGCGGCTGGGAATCGGATGCGGAATTGCGCGATGAGCAATTGGCGTTGCCTCAATGATTTCTTAAGAAAAGATGTCTTGAAAACAGACTATCTATCTTGTGGACCCGAGGCAGGTTGGTGATGAACAGAACGTCGCTACCATGGATACCTTGCAATCTTAAAAATTCACAGTATCACTGAAACTCCTTTAGCAAGTTTAGGCTAACCTGCGATAGCTCTTGGGCGTAGGCTAGATTGCACAAATCTGCTAGCTCCAAGCTCTCTGGATACCAGCGCTCGATCGCAGCGGCCAGGCGCTCCTCGAGTTGGAGATCGAGCCGAAGTTGACGGGGCAATTGCTCGATTGCTTCGTGCGCCAGGGGGACTCGTAGTCGCAGACAGGCTGGGCCGCCGCCACCCGCCATACTCTGCTGCAGCGACACGTAGTGGACTTCTTCAATAGGGTTTTCGGACGAGGCAATAAGGCGCTCGATCAGGCGATGGGTGGAGGCGAGTGCACGACATTGCTGTGGACTAATGAGCACCATCCTGGGCGTTTGGCTTGATGCCGTGGATGCACATGGCGTTACGATTTGACTGTTGAAGAAATAACTGCGCACCGCTTCGTCCAAGGGCAAGTCGGAGCCTGAGATCTCAATGCGCTGTAATGGCGCTCCAGTTGCTTGACGGAAGCTTTCGTCCAAGTGTTGAAGCTGCTGTGCTGCGTCATGGAAGGCCAATTCGTGATGGATGAGCAGATTCCTATGGCTGCTGGCGATGACATCATTGTGGAAGACACCTGCAGATATTGCGGCGGGGTGCTGTTGCAGAAAAAAAGTGCGCTGAGGGTCGAGTTGATGACGGCGGGCAATCGCTTGGCAGGCGGCAAGAGTTTGTCTGGGCAGAAATTTCCAGTCGCGAGAGTCAAGTTTGGAGTCGTCCCCGTAGACAAAGATGTTGAATCCAATTTTGCCCGTCGCATCGCACAAGCGCATGTGATTGGCAGCCCCTTCATCGCGCAGCGGGACGATGGGCGATAGTGGCGGATGAATAGTGCAGTTGTCTAGTGAGCCCAGCAGTCGATTCAACTCGACGTCACGCTCGGGGGCTTCTCCTGCGCGATGCCAACTACTGATCAGATTGGCTGGGGTAATGTGCAGGCGACCGTCGCGGCAATCGCAAGCGGCAGAAACGGTGGCCATATTGGCCGCCCACATGAACGCGCTGCTAAAGGCGGCCGAGAATGCTTGCGGGGCCGTGTGCAGCGCTGCGGACAATTGCTCGGACGAATCCACGCCCAGGCCCAGTTCCTGTAACCAGGTCAAGCGGGGGCGAGTTGGCGGTAGAAATAAATACTGTGGAACACCTAGGCTGGCGACCAATGCCGCTTTACGCAAGCCCTCCAGGGCTGCCTCGCGTGGTCGACTCGTTCGATAGGCATGTTGCTGGGACGCTACATTACCTACGCCTAATCCGCCGAAATGATGCGTGGGACCGACGAGTGCATCGATATTAATTTCAGTGAACATCAAGGTTTAGCCCAGGAACGTTCAGCCCAGGGACGTTGCCGCTGGTCTCGCTGAGTGTGTGACTCTCCAGCGAGGCGACGGGATAGGAGCAATAGTCGGCCGCAAAGTAACCGCTGGGTTGATGATTGCCACTGAGCCCGACTCCTCCAAACGGCAATTTGCCACTGGCACCGGTCGTTTGGCGATTCCAATTGATAACACCCGCGCGGACGCGATGCAAGAAGTGGTGGAAATCCTCGGCCTTGTCGCCAATGAAGCCGGCCGACAATCCAAACCGAGTATGATTGGCTAGCCGAATGGCATCGTCTAAGTCTTCGGCGGGCTCTACCATCAGCAGTGGTCCGAAGTGTTCACAATCCTCGATCGACGTCATCCCTGCGGCGGCGATCAGCCCTGGTGTCAGCAGCGCGCGGGATCGCGAACTGCGTTGCATCTCGACCAGTAGCTCCCCGCCAGCGGCGACGCTCTCGCGCTGGGCTGCGAGCATGTTGTCGGCAGCTTGCAAGTGAATCAGTGGACCCATGAATGGCTGTATTTCGTCCAAGGGTAAACCGACAACTATCTTGGGGATCAGTTCCTGCAGTTGTTCGACCATGCGTCGGTAGGTGGCAGATCCGCTGACGATCAGTCGTCGAGCGCACGTACATCGCTGACCAGAGGTGATGAATGCCGAGAGGATGGTCGTGAGTGCAGCGGCCCGCATGTTATCCGCGCCATGTACGACTAACGGATTGTTGCCACCCATTTCTAATGCGAGCACTTTTTCGGGCTGACCAGCCAGCAACTTGTGCAAGCTCACTCCGACGCGGCGACTGCCGGTAAACAACACACCTGCTGTTGAAGGGTGCTGCGCAGCGGCGATGGCAACATCGGCCGCACCATGCACGAGTTGCAATGCGCCGGCGGGCAAGGCGGCTTGTTGCCAGGCCTGTACGAGCCATTGCCCCGTGGCGGGTGCCAATTCGCTCGGCTTAAAGACTACGGTGTTGCCCGCCAGCAGTGCTGGGACGATATGTGCTCCGGGCAAGTGCGCGGGGAGGTTGAACGGCCCCAGTACCAACATGACTCCATGGGGTCGATAGCGCGTGACGGCTAGAAAGTCGCCCGATGGTTCTTTAGTCGTCCAGCGACGTTTCAAAATGGCATCGATCGAATTGGCTACTTTGGTGGCAACGGCCTTGACTTCCGTACGTGCTTCCCAGAGCGGTTTGCCCGTTTCGATAGCGATCAGCGTTGCCAACTCTTCATTGCGCTCTGCAACGATGTCAGAAAAGTTTTGACAGATCGAGATGCGTTCTTCGAGCGTAGTTTCAGACCATGCGGCAAAGGCTTGCTGAGCCGCCTCGATGGCTTGCTCGGTTTGTCCCGTCGCCGCCCAGTGGCCTTGCCACACTGGCCGTTCGTCGGCGGGAGACAATCGCTGCCAGTGGGGACCCAGTCCATCGATCCACTCGCCATCGACATAGCATTGTCCAATCGTCGTCGTGAATGGTGAGTTCATGATGGTTGTTCTCAAAAGCTTGAGGGCTCAAGCGGCGATGCCGGATGTTCGAATTGGCTACCTTTTTCGACACTTCTCGCTGAACGCCACCGACAGTCTCGATTTTTCGTACTCGTACTCAATGAAATGGTACTCGTACTCCTACTCGATTCGCATGGGGCATCGAGTAGGAGTACGAGTACCGCCTACGGCTGAGTAGGAATGCGAAAATGCAAGCAAAGGTGAGCGTGCTGCTGATTTAGCTCGACGAATATGGTGGCGTTCAGCGAGAAGTAT
>CAKQNH010000057.1 GCA_934255105.1 uncultured Pirellulaceae bacterium | reverse complement strand
ACGGCGCTCTGGTGTGGACCAGCATCACTGGCGGTAAGAACACGACAGAGGTCCCTTCGGATAAGATCAATATCGAGTGGGTGTTGGGCAATAAGCTTCTGTTGGGCTCGGTCAATGCCAACCGCGAGCATTTCGAAGCAGGCATTCGGGATCTAGCTATGGGCGAGGTAATGTATCCTGGCGTGGTCGAGAGGATTCTTACTAGCCCCGTCGATGGACTCGATAACTTTGCTGAAATGATGCGGCTCTTGGTGGAAGATAATTCTGCGCTCAAGGTCTACGTCAATGTGGCTGAAGCGTGATGCGCGGTGAAAATAGTAGTCTCGCTGCGAAAATGCGTGGGCTGGTTGGACTAGTCCTGCTGGCCGTAGCGCTGGCTGTGGTTCTGCCGGGTTGCCAGCCCCAGAGCCCGCAGCCAGAGAGCGCCGCTCAGCCGCGACAACCCGTTGCTGAGCTCGATTCTGCTGAAGCCATCAGGCAAAACAGTCCACTACGGACTGCTGCCACAGACGCCGACGCGGAATGGCAAATTCAATTCGACGCCATTCTGGCCGGCAAACAGGACTTGCTGCTACTGGAGGATCAGCCCATCACTCCCCAACAACTCGGCCAACTGGCAGAGCTAGAAGGTTCGCTTGAGCAGCTACTGATCGATGCTGGTGGCGTGGATGCCGATTCGCTGCCTGCCATTCTAGTACTCAAAGGATTGACTCATTTGCGTCTGCGTGAATGTCCCTTGGCAGATAGCAGCTTTGAACAACTGGCCGCGAGTGGTTTGGACCGACTGCGCATTCTCAATGTGCCACAATCGCGGATCACCGCGCGCGGCATCGCCAGCCTGGCCGCGCTGCCCAAACTGGTGCAATTGCGTTTGGGGGGGAAACAGATCGACGATGCAGCGGTAGCAGAAATCGCCCGACTACCCGAGCTCCGCAGCTTGCACTTAATCGGTCCCAGCTTGTCCGACGCCGCCTTGTCGAAGCTGGCTCAGGCACCCAAACTGAGTTCGTTTTATCTGGACGACTGCCAACTCAGCGATCAAGCCTGGCAGCAACTCTTTGATGCCAAACCTAGGCTGCACGTACATATCGACCAGCAACATCACGACCGCGACCCGCACAAGCACTAACCCTTAGGCATACTTGCCAATTTAGAGTCACAACGATAGCTTTGAGCATGGAATATCTACGCCTGTTGTTTGCCGTTTGGAGCTGTTATGCCTGATCGATCTCGCCGAATCCCCTCGTTTCAATCCTGGCCTGCTTGGGTTTGTTTGCCGCTGGGGTGGCTCTGCTTGGCCGGTTGTCAGCCCGATAAGTCCTCTCCCAACGAAGTTGCCAAAGCTCCAGCGGTCGCGGCCCAGAAGGCGGCCCAGACCGATAGGACTCCCGTGGCGGCCGACGATCCAGCAGCCGTACAGAAACTGAGCGAGGCTGGCTTTACCCTGACCAAAAACAAAGCGGGCACGGTCGTGGGAGCTGCCATCGACCGTCGCGACGACTCCAGCGAACTGTTGCCGCTGCTGGCCAAACTGCCCAGTTTGGAGACGCTCAAACTGGGCGGTACCGGTATCGGTGACGAAGGGTTCCAGGCCATCGAATCGCTCAAATACCTCAAACGCCTCGACCTGCTCGGGGCGGGCATCAGCGACAAGGCTCTTGAGTCGGTGGGCAAGCTGCCGAACTTGGAAGTTCTATCTCTGCGGCTAACCGGTATCACAGATGCCGGCATGAAGTCGCTGGTGGGACTCAAAAAACTGCGGGCGCTGGACCTGCGCAACACGAACTTGACCGACGCGGGCATGGGCCCGATTGGGCAATTGACCGGCTTAGTCGACCTGCAATTGGAACGCGCCAAGGTGACCAAAGATGGTATCGCAGAGCTGACCAATCTGAAAAAACTCAAGTCGCTCAACCTGAATACGACTCAGGTTCGCGACGAGGTGATCGCCGTGCTGGGCACGATGACCTCGCTGGAGGCACTGCAGTTGGATGCCGCCCGCATTACCGATGCCTGCATGCCCGACATAGCCAAGCTGACGAATCTCAAGCGACTTCGGATCCGCGATTGCGATATAACGGGTGAAGGATTCGAGAAGATCAAGGATCTGAAGAACATCGAGCGGCTGGAGCTGAGGCTGACATCCACTGACGATCGAGCCATGCAGGTCATCAGCGGCTTTGACAAGCTGAATTATCTTGAGCTAACCGAATGTCGGCTCATCAGCGAAACGGGGTTATCCGAGATCGGCAAGTTGACGAATCTGGTAACGCTCGATTTGCTGGAAACAAAAACCGATGACGCTGCCTTGGCTGCCATGGGAGATTTGACAAAGCTCACTAGCCTCAATCTGGAAGGGACCAAAATCTCCAATAAGTCGGTGGAAACCTTATTGAAATTTCAGAATCTCGAACGGTTGAATATTTCTGGTACGCGGTTGGACGACGATGCGGCCAGTCAGCTCAAGGGACTGCCCAAGCTGGCTTGGATAAATGTGCGGAACAGCACTATTACGTACTCGGGAGTCGACGAGTTGAAGACCGACCGTCCGGAGCTGGAAGTGGTCGAATAGCCGTGCGCAGATTTGTTACACCGCTCACCCAGCGGGCAGCGCGATAGTTTCTTCTCAAGTCAATGCTAGCAAACGCCCGATCATTAGTTGTGGGCTGGGGTTTCGTTGGCCTATGGAATCTTTGCGGAGGGGCATTGTCGTGTGGCGAGCTTTCTTTTTTGCAGTGGGCGCGATGCTAATCATCGTCGGGGTCGAGTGCTTGCTGATCGATAGTGCTACGTTCGCTTCCGACCAGCCCGAAGTGGTGCAGGTTAACAATGGTTGGTTCCAGCCGCCGAGCACCATGCAAGTTAGCAGTGGCAAGGTATTCCGCCCCAAGGACTGGGTCGCGTGGAGCGCCCTTGCCTCGGGAGCGGTGGTACTGATCTACTCCTTTACCCTGCCCCGTCGCTGGGGATCGACGCCCGGCTAGAGCTGCGCCATGGAACAAAGGAGCGGGGAATGGGCGGACTCAGCGCGCAGCAGAAGGTACCTGAGCATCCCGTCCTATATTCTCCCGTCCTATCTCCATAGCGCTTGCTGAGACTTCCACTAAGGCTTCCGCCGCAATCCCTCAGCCCCAGTTATAGACACTCAGCTCCGGTTATAGGACGACATCTGACCGGCCAATGTGAGTGCTTTGCCTGTCTTTCTGACACCCCCATTAGCTCTTTCGAGCTATTTTCTCCAGTTTGGGGCTTTCCGCATTGACTCACTACCCCCGCGCGAATAAATTCCTTAAATCTAACTAATTGATAGAGCGAATTGTAATATCATAAAAATTAATACTAAGATCGGCTTGTAGCAGTCCGATAAATCCAAACTGGGGGCGACCCTTCAATGCATCTACGAAATTTAAAAGTGTTTTGCGATGTGGTAGCACGTCACAGCTTTTCCAAAGCTGCGGCGGATAACGACATGACGCAAAGTGGTGCTAGCCAAGCCGTCCAGCAGTTAGAAGAGCACCTGCAGCTTCGCTTGATCGATCGCAGCAAACGCCCATTCCTACTGACCGCCGAAGGGTCAGCATTTCATGCAGGCTGCGTGCAGATCCTGAGACAGTTCGAAACGTTGACTGAGGAAGTGCGGGCCATCGGCAACGAGATTAGTGGGCGAGCTTCGATGGCGGCCATTTATAGCGTTGGATTGTGCTACCTGCCGGGACTGCAACTCGCGGTCAAAGCCAAGCATCCCAAGGCGGAGGTGCGCTACCAATTTGGGCATCCCGACGAAATCTACCGTCTGGTCGAGCAGGGCCTGGTCGACTTCGGCCTAGTCAGCTATGCCCAACCGTCCAAGACGATCAGCACTATCGACTGGATTGAAGAACCGATGCGGTTGGTCGCTGCGGCCACTCATCCACTGAGAGCCAAAGCCGAGGTGTATCCGCAGGACTTGCTCTCCGAGTCGCTGGTGGCTTTCGCACCCAACCTGCGCATTCGACACGAGGTCGATCGCTACCTGCGGCACATGGGAATCACCATGCACATTGCTGGCGAGCTAGACAATATCGATTCGGTCAAACGAGCCATCGAGGTCAAGTCGGCCATGGCCTTCCTCCCCGAGCCAACCGTGCATGAGGAACTCGCCAGCGGTGCTTTCACCATGCTCAATTGCCCTTGGCTCAATCTCAAACGCCCGCTCGGCTTGATTCAACGTCGCAACGTTGGGTTAGGACGTACAGCACGGGCGGTAATTGAGTTGATTTTAGAACAGCGCGAGGCGGCTTCCTCGGCTGTCAATCACAGCGCTGTCACAAGCGTTGTCAACAGCCGCACAAAGCAATCCAAACTGGCTCACACAAACGCTAGCAGCCCGGCCAAAGCAGCGGCCCAAACATAGCTTCCGTAGCCGAAGTCGCCAGACTTTGGACCTAGCTCGGCTTGTCCAACGCTTGGCGACTTCGGCCACCCAACTCGCTTCCCCAAATATTTACACATAGAAGACCGCGATTCCGAAAGAAACCCAAATGAAGCCCCTTCTCCATCTGCCCCAGCGCCATGGCTTATATGACCCCGCCAACGAAAAAGAAAATTGTGGCGTAGGCTTCATTGCACACATCAAAGGACAGGCCAGTCATCAATTCGTGCTCGACGCATCCACGATGCTCATCGCCATGGATCACCGTGGTGCGTGTGGTTGCGAAGCCAATACGGGAGATGGCTCGGGGATGCTCACTGCGCTGCCGCACAAACACCTGCGGAAAGTTGCCAAGGACGATTTGAAAATCGACCTACCCGCTCCCGGCCAGTATGCCGCCGGATTGGTATTCCTGCCCAAAGATGCTCGCGAGCGAACTTTTTGCAAGGAGACCGTGGAGCGGATCATTGCTGAGCAAGGGCAGCGGCTACTCGGTTGGCGCCGCGTCCCCACCGATGCGCGTGGTGCGGACATTGGCCCCACGGCGTTGCATGCCGAACCCGCGATCGAGCAATTGTTCATTGCGGCCGCCGACGCTGTCGGACCACAGGAGTTTGAACGGCAACTGTACATTATTCGCAAGTCGGCTAGCCACGCCCTGCGCGGCAGCCAGACACTCAAGTTCGGACTGCAGTTCTATATTTGCAGCCTGTCTACCAAAGTCATCATCTACAAGGGGATGCTCACCAGCGGCCAAGTCCTCCCCTATTTCCCCGATCTCACGGACACCGACTATCAAACCCATTTGGCGATGGTGCATAGTCGCTTCTCGACCAATACGTTTCCCAGTTGGGACCGCGCACAGCCGTTGCGGTTCATGAGCCACAATGGCGAGATCAACACGTTGCGAGGCAATTCCAACTGGATGCGCGCACGCAGTGGCAATGCATCCAATCCGCTTTTTGGCGCTGAACTGAAAAAGCTATTTCCGGTCGTTGAACCGCATTGCAGTGACAGTGGCACATTCGACAACGTGCTCGAATTTTTGCTGATGAATGGACGGTCGCTGCAAGAAGCGGTGATGATGATGGTCCCCGAGGCATGGCAAAAGCATGAGACGATGTCCGAAGATCGCCGCGCCTTCTATGAATACTTCAGTTGCATGATGGAGCCCTGGGATGGCCCCGCCTCGATCGCTTTCACCGATGGGCACTTCATCGGCGCAGTGCTCGATCGCAATGGTCTGCGCCCCAGTCGCTACTACATCACGCACGACGATCGCGTGATCATGGCCAGCGAAGTAGGTGTGCTGCCTATCGATCCCGCGCTGGTTAAGGAAAAGGGACGCCTGCAGCCTGGCCGCATGTTCTTAGTCGATTTCCAGGAAGGCAAGTTAATTCCTGACGAGGAGCTCAAGCAGCGGTTTGCATCAGAGCGACCCTACGCCCAGTGGCTGCGCGAGCAACGCATCACGCTCGACGAGCTTACCCCCAAAAATGAACCCCATGGCTTCTACCCAGACACGCTGCTGGCGCGCATGCAAGCTTTCGGTTACACGGTAGAAACGATGCAGTTCATGTTGCTACCGATGATCCTTCAAGCACGCGATCCGGTCGGTTCAATGGGCAACGATTCGTCGCTAGCCTGCCTGAGCGATCAGCCACGCATGCTCTACGACTACTTCAAGCAACTGTTCGCCCAGGTGACCAACCCGCCCATCGATTCGATCCGCGAGGAAGTGGTCATGTCGCTGGAATGTTACATCGGCCCCGAGCGAAATTTATTGGATGTTACCCCCGAGCACTGCCATCGGTTGTTGATCCCTCATCCGATCTTGACCAACGAAGAACTAGCTGCACTGGAGCATATGACTCGGCGTGGTTGGCGTACCAAGACGATCGATATCACCTTCGATCGCAAACTGGGCAAAGCGGGCTTAGTACAGACGCTCGATCGGATCTGCGCCGAAGCCGAAGCCGCTATCGACGAGAAATATACGCTGATCGTTCTCACCGATCGAGCCGTCGGGCAGGACCGTGTGGCAGTCAGCTCGCTGCTAGCCACGGGCGCGGTACACCACCACTTGGTGCTACAACAAAAGCGAACTCAGATCGGTATCGTGCTGGAAACTGGCGAAGCCCGCGAGGTTCATCATCACTGCTTGTTGGTCGGCTACGGTGCGGATGCTATCAACCCCTACTTGGCGTTCGAAGCACTCTGGCAATCGCGTGCCGACGGCCTGCTGCCAGGAGAAAAGTTCGCCACGGATGACAAGATCGTCATGTGCTATCGCAAGGCAGTGGCCAAGGGCATGCTCAAGGTCATGGCTAAGATGGGCATTAGCACTTTGCAAAGCTACAAAGGTGGACAGATCTTTGAAGCCCTGGGGCTCCGCGACGAAGTGATTCAAAAGTGTTTCATCGGCACGGCCAGCCGCATTCAAGGTGTCAACTTCGACGTGCTGGCGGAAGAAATGCTCCGTCGCCACACGCTGGGTTATCCCACCGACAAAACACAGTTTTTGCCAACGCTACCCAATCCCGGCGAATTCCACTGGCGGGCTGAGGGAGAACGCCACGGCTGGGATCCGACAGCCATCGCCGACTTGCAGGCTGCCGCGCGCGCGGGAGATAAAACTGCCTATTGGCGCTTCGCTGAGCATGTCAATCGCGACTCAAAGATGAAATGTACGCTCCGCGGATTGCTGGACTTTAAAGTCGGCGCCGCCGGCCCCGCTATCCCCGTGGACGAGGTGCAGCCGACCAGCGAAATCGTGAAGCGATTCTGTACGGGGGCCATGAGCTTTGGTTCCATTAGCGCCGAAGCTCACGAGTCGTTGGCAGTTGCCATGAATCGGCTCGGCGGCAAGAGCAACACGGGCGAAGGTGGCGAGGATCCGCAACGTTTCAATCCACTGGCCAACGGCGATTCCAAGCGCTCGGCGATTAAACAAGTCGCCTCGGGGCGCTTCGGCGTGACGATCGAATATTTGACCAACGCCGATGAACTTCAAATCAAAATTTCACAAGGTGCCAAGCCGGGTGAAGGTGGAGAATTGCCGGGCAAGAAGGTCGATCAAACCATTGCCCGCATTCGCTACAGCACGCCCGGAGTAGGCTTGATCAGTCCACCTCCGCACCACGATATTTATTCCATCGAGGACCTGGCGCAGTTGATCCATGACCTGAAAAATGCCAACCCAGCCGCTCGCATTAGCGTCAAACTGGTCAGCGAAGTGGGCGTGGGAGTGGTTGCTTCGGGCGTCAGCAAGGCGCATGCGGAACACATCGTCATCGCCGGCGATGTAGGTGGCACCGGCGCTTCGCCACTGACCAGCATCAAACACGCCGGCTTGCCATGGGAGCTGGGGATCGCCGAAGCCCACCAGACTTTGGTGCTCAACGATTTGCGCAGCCGGGTTGTGCTGCAGACCGACGGTGGACTAAAGACCGGCCGCGACGTAGTCATCGCCGCACTGCTGGGCGCCGAAGAGTTTGGCTTCGCTACCGCACCTCTCATCACTCTTGGCTGCATCATGATGCGCAAGTGCCACTTGAACACTTGCCCCGTCGGCGTGGCCACGCAAGATCCAGAACTGCGCAAGCGATTCATGGGTAAGCCGGAGCATGTGGTCAACTACCTGTTCATGGTGGCTGAGGACGCGAGGCAGCTTATGGCTCAGTTGGGCTTTCGGTCGATCGATGACATGGTCGGACGCGTCGATGCGCTCGATGCTCGCGGGGCCATCCAACACTGGAAGACCGATGGTCTGGATTTAACCGCCATCTTGACTCCGGCCAAAAAGCTACGGGCCGACGTGATAACACGGCATGCGATTGCCCAAGATCATGGGCTGGAGAAATCGCTGGATATGACCGTTTTGGTACCGGCAGCTCGGGAGTCGATTGTTAGCGGTCAACCAGTGCAGATCACCGCAGATATCATCAACATCAATCGTACCGTGGGGACAATTCTCAGCCACGAGATTGCCAAAGTGCATGGACAAGCAGGCTTGCCCGACAACACGATTCATATCAAGTTGACTGGCTCAGCCGGTCAGAGTCTGGCCGCATTCCTAGCTCGCGGCATTACCATCGAATTGGAGGGAGATGCCAACGACTATGTGGGCAAAGGCCTGTCCGGTGGTCGCGTGATCGTCTACCCGCCCAAGTCGAGTAGGTTTGCGGCAGAGCACAATATCCTGGTAGGGAATGTCTGCTTATACGGTGCTACCAGCGGCGAAGCGTTCTTCCGCGGGCGCGCCGCCGAGCGTTTCTGTGTGCGCAATTCCGGTGCTACCGCCGTGGTCGAAGGCATCGGAGACCATGGCTGCGAATACATGACCGGCGGTCGCACTGTGGTCCTAGGAACGACCGGCCGCAATTTTGCCGCCGGTATGTCAGGCGGTATCGCCTACATCTGGGATCGAGTGGGTGACTTTGAAGTGAAATGCAATCAGGGGACGGTGCTACTGGACCGCGTCGAATCGGCAGAAGAGCAAGCGGATCTGCACGAACTGGTAAGCCGGCATCTGCAGTACACCGCTAGTAGGCCCGCCGCCGAGGCTCTGGCCGATTGGTCGACCTTCCTTTCGCAATGCGTCAAGGTCATGCCCATCGACTACAAACGCGTGTTGGAAGAGCGCGCTGGCCGCCGCGAACCAGCCCTGGTTGGCTCAGATGATGATTAGGTTGACCGACGCTCGTTAAACCGCATGGGCAACGCCCCGCGCGTCCAAACGCAGCTCGCGGCCCGTTGGGCACGCGATTTAACGAACCTGCTCAAAGCACTCCACATACCCCTTCACTTAAGTAAACCTTTGCAAAGAGACCACTATGGGAAAGCCAACTGGATTTCGCGAGTTCGAACGTAAAAAAGTAGCTTGGCGATTGCCTGTGGTGCGTCTGCAGGATTATCAGGAAGTCTACACCGAGCCGGTTGAATCGCAGTTGCGTGAACAGGGGGCGCGGTGCATGGACTGCGGCGTGCCGTTTTGCCAATCCGCCAGCGGCTGCCCCGTGGATAATTTGATTCCCGAGTGGAACGACTTGGTCTACCAGGGGCGGTGGCGCGAGGCGCTGCAGCGCTTGCACAAAACCAATAACTTTCCCGAGTTCACGGGCAGAACCTGCCCGGCACCCTGCGAAGGGGCCTGCGTGCTGGGCATTACCGATCCGCCGGTGTCGATTAAGAATATCGAAAACGCCATTATCGATCGCGGTTTTGCAGAGGGCTGGGTGAAGGCTTCCCCACCAGCTCATCGCACTGGCAAGAAGGTAGCAATCGTCGGCAGTGGTCCGTCCGGCCTAGCCGCCGCTGATCAACTGAACAAAGTTGGCCACTCGGTCACTGTCTACGAGCGTTCAGATCGCATCGGTGGCCTGCTGATGTATGGCATTCCCAACATGAAACTCGACAAAGGCGTTGTCAAGCGCCGCGTTGACTTGTTAGCTGCCGAAGGCGTCGAGTTCGTCACGGGGGTGGATGTCGGCAAAACGCTCGACCCAAAGCAATTGGTCGACGATCACGACGCAGTGCTGTTGGCAACCGGAGCGACCAAGCCACGCGATCTGCCAATTCCTGGCCGCGAGCTGCGCGGGGTTCACTTCGCCATGGACTTCCTGCGAGCCAATACCAAGAGCCTGCTCGATAGCCAACATGCCGATGGTCAGTTCATTTCTGCCAAAGGGAAAAAGGTCGTGGTCATCGGCGGTGGCGATACCGGCACCGACTGCATCGCTACCAGCTTGCGACACGGTTGCAGCCAATTGGTTAACTTTGAATTGATGGACCGACCTCCGGAGAATCGAAGCGACGACAATCCCTGGCCGCAATGGCCGCGAATCTTCCGCGTCGACTACGGCCACGAAGAGGCCAACGAGAAATTCGGCCGCGACCCTCGCGATTACTGCTTGCTCAGCAAAGAATTCCTGGGGGACGCTCAAGGAAACCTAACTGGCATTCGCGCCGTCAACGTGCGCTGGAGCAAGGGGAGCGACGGTCGGCTGTCGATGGAAGAAGTTGCCGGTTCCGAGCATGTGGTCGATGCCGATCTAGTCCTGCTGGCCATGGGCTTCTTAGGCCCTGAGCAGTACCTAGTGAAATCGCTTGGTTTTGATACTGACCAACGCAGTAATTACTCGGCCCAACACGGGCAGTTCTCCACCACTGTGCCAGGGCTGTTTGCAGCCGGGGATTGTCGTCGGGGGCAATCGCTGGTCGTGTGGGCCATCAACGAAGGCCGCGGTGCCGCCCGGGCTATTGACATTTATCTACAAGGCTCCAGCATCCTGCCCGCCCCTGGCATCAGCCTTGGAACGGTGTTAGCCGGCGTCTCCTAGCCCAGCGCTTGTTAGCCCAGCGCTTTTTGGCCCAGCGCTTTTTCGCCCAGCGCTTGTTAGCCCGGAGGGCGGAACATCCCTGCCGGTGGCGTGAGCCACCGGATTTCGCCCAGCCGTTGGCCCAGCCCGGAGGGCGACACATCAATCAGTATTATTTCATCAAACTTTAGAAGCATACTTTTTTCAAATACTGCCAGCAGGTCTGCACACTTTGTGTCGCCCTCCGGGCTTTCCGGTCTATTTCCATTGCTCCGGTGGCTCACGCCACCGGCAGGCATATGTCGCCCTCTGGGCTGGGGCGCACTCTGGCTGGGGCGCCCTCTGGGCTGGGGCGCCCTCTGAGCTGGGAGCAGGACCACTACACCACCGGCGCAACCTCGCTAGTTGCCACCCGCCGCCCAATGACCAGCAAGATGACCACCATGGCCAGCGTTCCCATGGGCAGCAGCAACCAATTGCTCACGCCAAAGCCGACTGGCAGAGTGCCGAACACTATCGACACCAGCCCCACGGTTAATGCATAGGGCATTTGGGTGCGCACATGGGCGATGTGATCGCATGAGCTACTGCGCGACGAGAGAATCGTTGTATCGGAAATCGGCGAACAGTGATCGCCGAAGATGGCCCCGGCCAGCACACTCGCGATCGATGCCACAAGCAAATAATGATCCGCCGGGGGATCGATTCCCAGTTGGCTTTGCAACAGTCCATAAACCAATGGAATGATAATGGGCATTAGAATTGCCATCGTCCCCCAGCTTGTTCCCGTGGCGAATGCAATTCCCGACGCGAGAATGAACACGACAGTCGGCATCCAAGCGGCTGCAATGTTCAGTTCCTTGAGTTGGGCGGCGATGTAGGCACCAGTCTGCAAGTGATCATTGCCCGTCAGTCGGCTGAGCGTCCATGCTAACCACAAAATGACCATGGCTGGGACCACGTGCAAAAACCCCTCAACCAACCCCGCTTGAACACCGTCTAGACTGACACAATGTTGCGCGCGGATCAGCAGCAGAATCGATAGCAGTCCAGCCAGCGCGCCGTACAACAGGCTGACGTAGCTATCACCTTGCCCGATCAATTTGCCCCAATCCTGTATGGTCGTCGGCAGCGGCAGCCCCGCCCCCACCTTTTGATGGCCGGTGACGATCAGCAGCCAGACCACCACCCCCACGGTTAGCACGATGGGAATAATCGCATTCAGTGCGCGTGGGCGAGGCCCTGCGGACTGAGCCTCATCGGCCAGCGGTTCTATGACCGGTTCTAGCTGTGCCTGCTGTTCGGCGCGCAGCATCGGACCAAAGTCTCGGCACATCAGACCACACAAAAACACAAACAACAGCGTATACAAAATATAGAAGCGGCCAGGGATCGTTTGGATAAAGATGCCGAACGTCTCATTGCCGATGTCGATCCCCGCATCGACGTAACCAATCTGCATGGAATTGATTTCGGTCGCTACCCAGGTGCTCACCAGCGCTAGGCCAGACACTGGAGCGGCGGTGCTATCGACCAAGAAGGCCAGTTTTTCACGACTGATTTTTAAGCGGTCGGTTAGTGGCCGCATGGTCGATCCCAATAACAGCGTATTGGCATAGTCGTCGATGAAGATAATTAACCCTAGGAACCAGGTTAGCAACTGTCCGCCGCGACGCGAGCGGGCCAGCGGCACAGTCCAAGCCACAATGCCTTGCATG
>CAKQNH010000056.1 GCA_934255105.1 uncultured Pirellulaceae bacterium | reverse complement strand
GGTGTAGCGCAGCCTGGCTAGCGCATCTGGTTTGGGACCAGAGGGTCGTAGGTTCGAATCCTATCACCCCGACTTTTACTTCACCAAGCGATTCGTTGATCAAAACGTCTACCTGACAGCCTGTCAGAGCGCACTATTCCACGTGGCTAAGTCTGTAGTACTACAGACTTCCTACAAGGGAGCGCTCAACGTGGCACGAGAACCAGGGTATTGCTTGCACAAACCAACCGGCCAAGCCTATGGCAGACTAGGCGGCAAGGTTATCTATCTCGGTGCATACGGCACCGATCTAAGTAGAGAGCGGTACAACCGCCTCAAGGCGGAATGGCTGCTAAATCCTCACGCAGACAAGTTCTCCCCTACTAGTACCAACCCCTCTGGCTCGAGCATGGCTGAGCTCTGTCTAGCCTACTTGGACCACGCAAAGGTATATTACCCACATGTCAGTGAGTACAGCTCCCTCAAAATGGCCATTCGGCCAGTAAGTGAGCTGTACAGTACTTTACCCGCTGCCAAATTTGGCCCCCTCGAGTTCGGTGCTGTCCGACAGTGGTGGCTCGACCGCGATATCAGCCGGTCCACTGCCAAAGATCGCGTTCCCAGGAGATGTTGTCGCAAAACCATCAACGAGCAAATGAACCGCCTCTTGCGGATTCTGAAGTGGGGCGTGGCCCAAGGGATGGTTCCGGTTAGCGTTTATCAAACGCTCAAATGCGTTTCCCCGTTGAAGCGTGGCCGCTGCACCGCGCCGGAATCCAAACCGATCAGGCCGGTAGCCGCCGACTTGGTTACAGCCACCTTGCCTCACCTGACCCAGGTCTTGGCCGACATGGTCCGCTTCCAGCAACTGGTGGGTTGTCGCCCGGGCGAGCTCGTCAAAATCACTCCTGCTAACTCCAGGGCGACCAAGAACTTTTTGAACGAGCATACGGTTATATTGAAAAGCGTTATTTAACGGGCAACTTGAGTGATAGAGCCGCTAATGAGAAACAAATTTTATGAACAGCAAGTTCGCCTTCAATACCTTTGGCAGTGTCCATTGGGCGAGCGACCAAAACAGCGAAAACGAAACGTTCGCTTGAAACCAGGTCCGAAGCTTTTTCAGTTCGGAGATCCAGAAGACCATTTCAGTCACTTGCCTTACAAGACTGCCCACCAACTGGAGCAACGGGATCCCGATAGCATTAGCGGCATCTGGGGAATATCGCACTGGCGTGCAGAGCGAATTTTCGGAAACATCACGGTTGAACTGTGCCCCAGCGAACTGCCCTACAAAGACGTTACTGACGATATTTGGGAGAAGGCAAGAAGCTTCAGGAAGCTGTGCTATTACCGAATAACAAGCTCTGAGGAAGCGATACGGTTGCTATCTAAAGATCGAGAAGTCCGTTTCGCATGCGAGATAACCAGCGACTGGTACGATCCAGAAGACGGAATCCTTTCACCGCTACCTGATGACCCGGAGTTCCTCAACTCGCATGCCGTACCCATTCTCGCATTCGACAGACGAACACGACGACTTATCTTTCCAAACTCATGGGGAAAGGAGTGGGGGCACAACGGATGGGGACAATTTCCGATAGAGAATTGGGATCGCTCGATCGTTAGTGCCTGGGACACGGTCTGTGCGGGGCTGTTTGTGCCGAACGAGATTGAGTCCGGTATCGCAGTGCGAGGCTGGAAGTGGGGTACCGATTATTCCTCGGGCGTTCATTGCATCGACATCTACGACGTTGGCACAGACGAGTATTTAGCTTGGGCGTTCTGCATCGTGCGCAACGGCAGATTGGACGTCGACGAGTTTTTCGTGCGGCCCGAAGAACGCGGTAAAGGATATGCGCGGCAGCTATCAGCCTACGTTCGCCGTTTAGCAGAGGAAATAAAGAAGCCAGTTCGACTGGTTGTTGGATTTGCCGACACGGAAGACTACTCGATCCATGGCGCTGAAGCTGTCGCCAGGCTGTTCGAAGTTAAACTTTACGAAGCCGATGTTCGCTGGGCATCCAAGTTTGGATTAGCGCAACCGGTTGCGACGCCTGCGCGGACTTGGAAGCCGAATAGACCAGAATCGATTTTGGAGAAGCTTCGTCCTCGGTCTGAAGATCCGATTCGCGATCCACGGCAGTACACCGTTTTCTTTGGCACGAATCGCAAACCGGTAGACGCGGACGATATCGGCAAGGGATTCTTGAATGAACGAGGTTACGAGTTGCACCGGGGGGCCTGCCTTGTTGAGATCCCAGCGACACACAAGTTTGGTTCGGTGGGACGTGCATGGTTGAAATGCTTTGATCGTTCAAATGGTGGCGAACTCCGAGTTGTTGGAACGCAACGCCTTACGCCCGAAGAGGTCAAGATATTCGCAACGAATCTGATGCGTAAGATTGAAACCACATACGATCGGCACAACCTACTCTACATTCATGGCTATCAAAATTCGTTTGATGACGCTGCCAATCGTGCTGCTCAAATTGGTGTCGACTTGAAGATTAATGGCGCCACGTTTTTTTTCAGTTGGCCATCTTCGGCTACGAAGGTCGGGTACCCAGCCGACGAGGCTACCATCGAAACGAGCATAAAGTATTGCCAGGAATTTGTAGTCGGAATTCTGCAAGCGTTTCCGGACATTCCATTGCATGTCCTTGCGCACAGCATGGGCAATCGCTTGGCTTTGAACCTCTTTGAAAACCTTGCCGCACTTGATTCGGCTCCCGGAAAGCTCGGCCAGCTCATCTTCGCAGCCGCGGACGTTGACGTTGATAGATTCAATGATGCGATCGAAAAGATAAGGCATCTTCCTCAACGACTAACTTCCTATGTTTCTCGTGGTGATCTCGCCTTGCACCTTTCGGAACGAATCCATGATTTTCCGCGAGTTGGCTTGGCCCCACCAATTTTGCGGCACCCCCACGTCGACACGATTCTCGCGGAGGGTTTCCCCATCTCCGAATTGCTCGGCCATGGGTACTATGTGGAGGCGGAGGCTCTCTTGACTGATCTGTTTAGTTTGATTCGCCACGGCAGTCCGCCCGACGAAAGAGCCCGCACGCGGCGCGAAGAGGACACGACGTCGTCAGTTCCGTTCTGGTCTTTGCCCGTTGGCTAATGTGCGTTTCTGCCGTTTTTTCGGCACGAAAAAGTCCTTGGAATTACTGAAACACAGCGCGGGATGTGTTTCCGAACCAGAGGTAACTGTGTGGTCCCGCTGGCCAACGGAACACGGCGAACTCAAATAAGCGGAAACACAACTATGGTCACACGAAAGTCCATCATAACCGCCAAGAAGACGACGGCCCGCAAGACCAATTCCATGATGGCGACTGCGAAGACGACGCCCGCAAAGAAAACGGCGGCGAAGAAAACCGACAAGAAGAAGCTCAGCCAGATCGTTGCGGCTTCGGCTGTTTTGCTAGTTACGCCGCCTACCACGCCTGCCGAGCAGAGGCGGCAGCGTTTAATTAGACGGTTGGTCATCAAGATGGATGGATTGTAGCGAAACCGGCTTCCTAGGGAACCAGAAACCACTCTGCGAGAGCGAACATCTGGCAGCAACAATTCTGAAGTCAGCCACGAAATCAATTAGCTTGTCGGAGAAAGCGAATCGAGAACTGTGCCCATCTTGTGGTCGACAAACAAGAAGTTCGTTTGAGTTTGGCGCAAGGAGTCCATAATTGTGCGTATCTTCGTTGCTATCTATTTCGACGATCTGCTTTGCTCCGCAAAACTCCCGGTATATGTTAAGGTCACGGCAGCGAGCCTCCCACAACTGAATAACAGCGTCCAACTCGGCCCTGCCGAACGAAATGATGCAGTCAATGGTCGATGCAACCCAGAGCAAATTGTCGGTGAACTGCTTGAGTATCGCGGCAAAGTCTGTGTCATTTGACAATATGCATGTAGGCTCTCGTCGAAGAAACAGATTCGCGGCAGCGAACCCGAGCAAACGCTCATCCGATTGGAGGAAATTGTCCTGTCTTATCTTGTCACGTCGCTTTGCTGGATGGCGAAACCAGGAGCGACGAGTGGAGCTGGCAACACGTTTGAGGTGCTTGTTAGCTAAGTCAAGTTCCTCGGCGAGGCTTTTGATCTTGCTTGCAAAAAAGTCACCTTCGGCAGCAAGTTGATTGATTGCCTTTTCTTCTGCAGCATCGTGGTCCATCGATTCAACCTGGATGATCTGATGCGTCCGAACTCGAATTGAAGGGGCAAGCTGAGTCGCGCAAGCCATGAGAAGCGAAAACGACTCCGGCTTGTCGCCAAACGATGCCTCAGTTGAGATTTGTTTTCTTGACTCGAGTTGCGCAGTTACGCGAAGCCCGCTCTTGGCATCCTCAGGCCGCTTTTGCAACTCAGAAACGATTTCACCAGTCGTGATGATCTGTTGAACGGTTTTGAAGTGGCGTTCCACAAATCCAGATTGCAGTACGTTCGCATCGACAAACCACCGTATTCGTTGATCGTCGATCAACTGATTGATGGAATGCTGGCCAAATCGAATCAATTCTTGAACAGGGTCTTTCACGGCTTTGCTCACAGGATGGATATCCAGCCCAACTGACACGTCTGTGGACGGAAAGGTTTATTGTAAGAAATGTCCAGTCGGTGCGAGCAGAGCAGCTAAAAAGTACGTGTGCTTAGTTCCAATGCAGGGCAGCGGTAGCCTTCGAATGTACGTGCAATGGACAACCAGAGAAGTTAATGGCGTCGAATTCGCAGGGAAATGCCCTCGACCCCACCAGAAACTGTAATCGCAATGCGTAAGGACGAACCGTTCTGGAACAGTTGTGTCAACTTCACTATGTGATACACCGCGACTCATTGCAGATCCCAGATTTTTGAAGTCAACGTAAATTCGACTAACCGGAACCGGCTTCGGTGCGGCCAACTCCTATGTCTCGCATAGGTATCGAAATACCGTCCGCTCAGACACTCCAATCGACTTGGCAATTTCGGAGGCGGTAAGTCCCTGAGCTTTCAACTTCCTCGCCCGGTCTGGCTTTCCTTTGGTAGTCCCTGATTTGCGGCCGATGTAGATTCCGCGAGCCTTGGCGGCTTTGATACCTACCGCTTGACGCTCGCGACGGAGCTCTTGCTCCATCTCGGCAATACCAAGTAGCACTGCAGCCAAAATCTTCCCCAGCGATCCACTGAAGTCGATCTGTTGCGATGTGGAGACCACTCGCAGTCCTTTGTCGCACCAATCAGCCAGCGTGTTGATACCGTCCCGGAGATTGCGCGAGAGCCGGTCGAGTTTCCAGCATACGATGGTCTTGATCTCGCCGTTGAATACGTCCTTCTAAAGCCGGTCAAATGCAGGTCGCTTCAGATTGCTGCCGGTCGCCTTGTCGATGTACCAGCGAGCATTCTTCAAACCATTCCCGTCGAGCCAGCGCTCAATCTCTTGCTTCTGGCCATCGATATTTTGACCCGACGTGCTGACGCGAATATAAACCCCAATCATGACCAGCCCCCTGTTTACACTGAGTGCGACACTGAACGCAGCCTACTGCCAATAAAGTATACCCCAAGTGCCAGGAGCTTTTCTTTACCGCCGAAGAAGTAGCGCAGTCGCCAATATTTGCTGCCGTTAGGCTTAACAACGAGAAAAAGGCCTTCCCCATCAGAAAGCTTGTAAGACCTTTCTTTTGGCTTTGCATTCCGAACCTTAGCGTCCGATAGGGACTGGGGCATGGGGTACAATTCGCGCTAACTGGGGTACATTTGTTTTTTTGTACCCCGGTTTTGAGGCGAATGTCAACGATTCATGACGGCCTCTGGCGGTTGACGGCTTTTTGCTGATTGGCACTCAGCCTTGCTTTCCGGATTTTAGCGGACGTTAACGGAGAGTGGAGTGGTGATCCGGGCGGTGACCACATTGGCGAAAGTAATCATTGTAAAACAGCCGCTTGTCGCAATGCACTTGGAAATGTACCCCGGTTTTGTACCCCAGCTCTGGATACATCCGCCAGAAACGCTAAAAGAGGACTGCCCCTTTGGCAATCTTTTATTTATCGGAAACCGGCTCAGAAAGTGTTTTAATCAGCTCTCTAATGTCTTCGGCTCGCCAAGCGGTGCAACGCTCCGAAAGCTTAACCGGCTTCGGAAACCGACCTGTGTTGACCCCCTCCCACCAGCATGTCTTGCCAAGAGGGATGATACTCAGAACCTGAGGTAATCGTAAGAAACCTGTCTCTGGAATCTCATGCATACTCTGCTCCATCAGTACTCACGGTATCACATATTTTGGCTGATGTCTTGCGGAAAGTGGCGCTGAGAGCCGATGAGCGCGTGCTGTCGATGGGGCGTCAGTCAGGTAGAGTGACATAGCCCCGCCCGTTGGGCGATCAAATCTATAGAGAAGCTGCCTCCCGCCCCCTTGTTCTGGAAAAGCTCCTGTGGGTGGCTCCAGGTGGGACTTTTGGGCAATTGCCTTGTTTTTCAGGGCTTGCGCCAGCAGGCAAAGCTTGACGCGTTAAGAAAAATGGGGTAGTTTTTCTTAAATGAAGAGCCAGAAAAGAGAGCCACAAGGCGTTGAAAGAGCGATACTTGCGTCCATTCGTGGACGCGGGAGGGGGTGCGTCTTCGTTCCAGCCGATTTCCTGGAGCTGGGAAGCCGCGAATCCATAGACGTAGCCCTTCACAAGCTCACCCGCGAAGGCACGATCAGGCGGCTCGCTCGTGGGGTTTATGATTACCCCATCGAGCATCCGGTCCTTGGCAAGCTGATGCCAGAGGCAGAGACCATTGCCAAGGCTCTTGCAGGCCGCGATCAGATCAAGCTTCAGCCTGCGGGTGCTTACGCCGCAAACGCTCTTGGCCTATCCGAACAGGTGCCCGCCAAAGCGGTCTTCCTGACCGATGGCCCTAGCCGAACCGTCAAGATCGGCCCCATGACCATACAGCTTCGGCAGACCACCGCGAAGAACATGGCTGCCGCAGGCCGATTGAGCGGCCTTTTGATCCAAGCGTTTCGAGAGCTTGGAAAGGATCACATCACGCCCGAGCGTATCGCTGATCTGAAAAAGAAATTGCCGCTCGATAAACGTCGGCAGATCACCAAGGACATCAAGCTTGCCCCAGCCTGGATGCGCCAGTTATTCCTTGAGATAGCTGAGGAGCAGGGATGAATCTGAAGTTCCTCCAACTGCCCGAAAGTGAACGTAAGCTCTACATCGACCAAGCGGCGATCCAGCGTAACGTTTCTCCCATCGTGTTCGAGAAGGATTTTTGGGTGTGCTGGCTTCTCGGAATACTTTTCCGTTCTGAGTTTGCCGACCACATTGTCTTCAAGGGAGGAACCTCGCTTTCCAAGGTCTTCGGTGTAATAGCAAGATTCTCCGAAGACATCGACCTATCCCTGTCACCCCAGTTCCTGGAACTGGAACAAGTTGGCACCAGCCGCAATCAAGCCAATAAATGGATGGCAAAGGCCGAACAAGCCTGCGGCCAGGCCGTAGCGCAGCAGATCATGCCCGCATTGGAGCAGCATGTCCTTTCCGTTATGGGAAAGCGGGAAGCCGACTGGTTTGAGCACCTGACCGATCCATTAACGCATTCACCCGTGCTGTTGTTCCATTACCCTTCGACCCAGCCCGCTGGATTCGAATACCTGAAACGCTCGATCAAAATGGAATTCGGCTCCCTTACCGATCAGCAGCCGACCGGAAGGCACGCAGTACAACCTTGGATCGCTGAAGTATTGCCAAAAGCCTTTGACGACTGGGCTTGTGAAGTCACCGCCCTCGAACTGGAACGTACGTTCTGGGAAAAAGCGACCATTCTGCATACCGAATATCACCGCCCCGCCGAGAAACCCACGCCAGACCGGTTCTCGCGACATTACGCCGATACCGCTGCACTTGCACGGCACTCTATCGCCTCACAAGCCATTGCCCGCGATGATCTTCGAGAGCGGGTCGTATCCTGGAAAAGCCAATTCTTTGGTAGCGGTTGGGCTTCTTACGACACAGCCAAGCCAGGAAGCTTCAAACTCGTGCCGCCTGAAACACGCATTGCTGACCTGAGGCGCGACTACCAGAACATGCGTGACATGTATCTTGAGGAACCAGCGAGTTTCGACGAGATCATCACCACACTGGCCGCACTGGAACAACGGATCAATTCCAAGTAGTTCCCATCTAATGTTCCTTCCAATGCCGATCTGGGCACCTCGCCATCCAGGCGACCGAGTCCTTCCGGGCTCCGCTTCGCTACGATTCTAGCAGTCGGCTATTCTGTAAGCGCCTGCCTGAAACGTTTGACGACCTCGCCCTCACAGCCTGTCCCAGCAACAGTTATCACTTCCGAACCGGTCTTGTTGTCCACCAAAGACAAGTCGTAACTGATGGCGGGCTCCAGATTCAGGCATGTGTCGAAGTCCTCTGATGCGACGTAGAGCGAGTATCGCGTATTGAAAGTATCAAAGTTCTTTACCTCTGTCTTTTTCCCGATCTCGCCCTCAGTTACAGTCGGTCCTCCGTACACCACCATTTTCCATCCATCATTGCGCCCCCGGCCTTTGTTGGGCTCCTCAAAGACCTCTGTGAGGAGTTTGCTTGCCGCAAATCCGGTCATCACAATGAACGACCCAAGGGCAATGTACTGCAACGTCATTGCCAGCCGCTCGTTACCGCATTGGCGGGACATGAATTGAGCATGGTTTCCCAATGCTTGAAACGGTACTGTTGGAGGTATCGACATACACTCGCTCCTCTTTCTCAGTGCAGTAAGGCTGGGGCGCGCTCGCCCACCCAGCCACGCACTTCGTCATTCGATTCACACTCACCGATCTCGATGCTGTCCACCGTCGGCGCTGTATCACCTAACTCGCTGATTTCCTCTTGGGTCATTTCCCTGACCCAAATAATGCGATGGCGCTGCAAACCGCTTCGCATCAGGTTGATCCCCGTATCTCCAAGCGGCATATCAAGGTTACTGCCCTTGATCAGCACCAGATAAACCAGATCGCCAGAGAACTTGAGCAGCAGGCCTTGGGAAGGATTAAACTTCCAAACGCCTAGCCAGCCGTAGGGAAACCAAATGCTATTGCCATCCACAAAACGGAATTCAATCGCGTCAGCACGGTCGCGGATACCGCGTAAAAAGCCAAACGCCTGACATGCGCCTTCCGTGCCGTCAGCTTCACCGTCCTTTATAGGCGTTTGGCTCATTCTCCCATCCAGGTGCTGGTTGCGTTGCAACCGCTCCTGATGGGTTGTTCGATCATCGTTCATGTTCACTCTCCCGTTGCCTTATGGTTTCTTTGGCCGTCACTGGAATGTCGGCTCTTGTTGGGTTCTGGCCTCGACCGAGGCCCCGCTTCTTCGAGCGGTGATTCCGTGTCAGCTCGGTGGCTGACATCGGATCATCCTGACGTGTCATCGCACTCAGCAGCTCTTCCTTGTCATCGGTGAATATCTCGACTTTCTCACGGCCTCGCGTCACCGCCACATAGGCGGTTCGCTCATCCGTGGCCGGTATCGATTGGCTTGATATAGCCAGGGCGTTACGGTGGATAAGGTCTTTGTCGGTATCCGGCGCATTTGACGGATGCCCAGAAAACCGACGCGGCGGGTGAACTTATTCAGTTTCAACAGAATGCACCAGGCTTCACGAAGGGAAGCCGCGTACGCGTGGGAAACGGTGCTCCGCTTCCTACCGGACTTGCCGACCGGTTTGAGGTCTACCGGCCAATGCCCTTGGCATTGGCGAGCGGTGACCGCATTCGTATTACGGCTGGCGGCAAGACGAAGGACGGTAAGCACCGGCTGAACAACGGTGCCTTGCTGACCGTGCAAGGATTCACCAAGCAGGGCGACATACTTGTCGATCACGGCTGGGTGATTGCCCGTGATTACGGGCATCTGACGCATGGCTATGTGGTAACGAGCCATATCACGCTGGCCGGTCAATGGTAACGACAAAAGATATGTTGGCGCAGGAGCGACGATGCACCGCCGCCAATGCTTCCTGCTCTTCCTTCGATAACCGGCTATTCCATTCCTTGCGAAGCCCCTCCCAGCCGAGAGCCTTGCTCTTTTTCTCGCGGGTCTCCGCTCCCAGCTCGCCTTTGCGATCTGGATCGGTGATTCCCAGCTCGGCGGCCTTTTGTTCGATCAGTGCCGTGCGGCGCGAGTACCGCCCCAGCACATCCGCCGGGATACCGGCAATCTCAAAATCATCTCGCTTACGCTCGATGGCAAAGCCCAAATCCTGAAGCTTCGCCGCCAGCCGCACACGAAATGCGGCCTGGAAGTATGGGGCATCACGCTTCAGCTCTCGGAATTGACCAGCTTTCCAGCGGTCTTCTTCCTCATCGAACGTGGTGTTGAACACAAAGACATGGGCGTGTAATTGCGGGTCAGGCACGCCATCCACCGGCCTTGAGGTCGTATGGATGAACTCCGCCCAGGCCATATTGCCCGTCGTGCGGTCGTGGTCCTGACGGCCCAAGCGCACGCGGGTCTTCATTTCGGCTTCCATTTCCTGCATCGTCTCATCGACGCTGGAACGGAAGGCCTCAAGAATGTCTTGATCCCCGCTCATCGCATAAAGCAGGGACACCGACTTGGGCACCGAATAGGTGAAGTCATAGCCAACCGTGCGCTCTGAGCGGGTCCGACCCGTTAGCTGCTCACCGGTTCTCGGATCAAGGTTGTCACAGAGCCTCTCGAACGAAGCCTGAGCAACCGGCCCAGAAAGGCCGAGACGAGCAGCACCTTTGCCGCCCCAAGAACCAACCAGTTCTTGGCCTTCGGTGTAATAGTCAGCCGTCGTGTAATACGACTTGGCTGACTTGGCAGAGTCCTGTTGCGAGATGCGGATCATGCCTGATGATAAAATATCACATCTTCGTTAACGCTTCGTTAACGTTCTTATGCTCTCCCGCACTGGCTCTATGTTTGCGCCGATTCGGTTTATTGCATTGCCACTCATGCGCGAGTCATGCGCCACCCCAACGGCCCAGCTATGGCTCTCCTATTTTCAAGAAATTGCACCTTCACCCCGGCATGGAAAGCGGACACCTGGTTTCTTGCCGTCCGGCTACGGCGCAGCCGTTTGTTAATGATCTTGCCCCTGTCAGCCGGACATTGGGCCGAGCCAATCGCCGTTGCAACGTGATGCAAAGCAGAAGCAGCGAGTCAGCCTTTAATAACCTTCGCTCTTAGTGCTGGGCATGGCTGGCGTTGTTGAATGCATCATTCAATGCCAAGACACCTTGCCCCCTTTCCTATCAAGCCCAGCCACGAACACGGCCTTGCTTATGGCGATGTCTAAAGCCGCCGCCGGTCCGCTCAAGCAGAAAATCGGTTCCCCCTGAAGGTCTCCCCCGATTTTCAGCTTGCCCGGTCGCTGACGCTCGCTTCGCCCCGGACTATGGCGGCTTTGGTCGACCTGCCATGAGGCCGCGATGGTCGTGGCCTAAACAACACGAAAGGGAGACCAACAATGTCTGACATCAAGAATGAAACCGAATCCAAAGGCCCCAGCCATATCGCCTACCAGGTGCGAGACCGCGAAGGCAAGAAAGGTATCTGGACTCGCATCGGCAGCGTCTGGCCGCATCAGGACAGCAAAGGATTCCAGATCCAGCTCGAATGCCTGCCGGTCGATGGACGCATCACCATCCGTATCGCGAGCGAGAAGAAAGACTAACGAAACCGGGCGGGCCAATGTGCCCGCCCTTCACCTGAAAGGATTCAGATAATGACTAATAACGAAAGCCCCACCGTCCGCCAAGCAATGCCGCTTGTAACCCTTGGCACCTTGCTCATTACCAGAAACGCCCACGACTTGTTGACACCCGAAGAGATAGCCAGTGCCATTGCAAAGCACCTCGTGGGTGACTGGGGCGACGTGCCGCCCGAAGACTGGGAGGCCAATGATGAGGCTTTGCTTAAAGGCTACCGCTTGCTCTCGGCCTATGGCCAAGATGACCGCCGCTTCTGGATCATCACCGAAGCTGACCGCTCGGTGACCACGATCCTCCTGCCTAACGATTACTGAGCGAGGCCAGCCATGACCGAGACGTTCATCGAACTCACCGAGGACGAATTCAGCGATCAGTACCGGCCATTACCAAACCCGGTAAATCCCAATGCCCCTTGGGACATCGGGGATTCACAAGGATGCTTGATCGAGACCTATGGCCAGGAATGGGACTTCATACGGTCCTTTGATCGTCGCAGGGTATGGACCATCATCGACAACAACGACGGCCAAACCTTCATCGTCTCGGGCCTCAGGTGGGTTAACCGGCTAGGGTATATCATCACCGAAAATCCCTGGCCTGACGGCCACCTTATCGAGGTCAATCTGGACCAATGAACAAATGGCGAGGGGCTATCTAAACCCCTCGCCCACTTTGTTGTCAGAGGGGAGTATCTGGCCATTTTGAAAATGGCTATACCATCGGCCTTGCGCCGTTCAAACCAAGCTGCGTAGCCTGCCGCATTACCCGTATTTCTGAAGCTCTTTTTCATACACCAAAACGTTGACTG
>CAKQNH010000055.1 GCA_934255105.1 uncultured Pirellulaceae bacterium | reverse complement strand
ACATTTCGCTTAGCTCTGAGTTCGGTACATTTTTCACACCGCCTCGAGAGTGATACATTTTGCTCAGCCCAGAGGGCGGCACATCCCTGCCGGTGGCGTGAGCCACCGGATCCCAAGCCAGGGATGCTCAGCCCGGAGGGCGACACATACTATTACTTGCAGCATGAATACTTAAGATTAGCTTCTATCTTATTGCTGGCAGGTGTGCTCCGATGTGTCGCCCTCCGGGCTGTTGCTTGCTTTTCCCTCCGTCCGGTGGCTGACGCCACCGGCAAAGATATGTCGCCCTCTGGGCTAAAGACAACACATCACACATCACACATCACACATCACACATCACACATCACACATCACATTTCACATTTCACATTTCACATATCACATATCACATATCACACGAGTCGCCGATGAATGATATTCGACCATCGCCGCACATGATTGGTCGCGGCGCGCAGTCGAACCCGAACAATCGATTCCACAAACTGAGTTTGCAACTCGACTACGATCAGTTAGACGCAGAGGACGAGTTGCTCGAGGCCGCTCGGAAAGTCACCACCGACTATTTCGAAGACAATTCGCAATCAATTCTGTCGGAAAACAGCAGTCCTGATATCCCGTTTCGTTACAGTCTCAACCCATATCGAGGCTGTGCGCACGGCTGCGCTTACTGCTACGCGCGCCCTACGCACGAGTACTTGGGGCTGAGCGCAGGAGTCGATTTCGAATCGCAGATATTCATCAAGACGCGAGCTGCCGAGCTACTGCGAACTTATCTGAGCAAGCCAGGCTGGCGGCCTGAGCCGATCATGATGTCAGGCGCCACCGATTGCTACCAACCTGCTGAGCGGCAACTCCGTATCACTCGTGCCTGCTTGGAGGTCGCCCGTGAATTTGGGCAGCCAATCAGCCTCATCACTAAGAATGCATTGGTAGCCCGCGACATCGACATCTTGGCCGATATGGCTCGGAAAAATCTGGCGAGAGTGGCGATCAGCTTGACGTCGCTCGATCAACGGCTGATTCGCCTGCTCGAGCCTCGCACTAGTTCACCCGACGCTCGGCTGCGGGCCATGCGTGAACTGGCCGATGCAGGCATTCCAGTAACGGTCATGACAGCACCGATCATTCCGGGACTGAATGACAGCGAGATTCCGGCATTGTTGCAAGCGGCCGCCGATCACGGGGCGACTTATGCAGGTTATGTTTTGCTGCGGTTACCGCTGACCGTCAAACCCGTGTTTCTGCAATGGTTGGCTAGTCACTTGCCCAACCGACAAGCAAAGATAGAACAGTTGATTGAGCAGACGCGGGGTGGCGGGCATAACCAATCGCAGTTTGGACAGCGGATGCGCGGCACTGGAGCATTCGCCGACCATTTGAGCAACACCTTTAAAGTCTTCGCGCTAAAAGCCGGCTTGCAACGCCAGCCACCGCCACTCGACTGTTCGCATTTCGCCGTTCCCACGGCCGTTGACCAGCAACTATGGCTTTTCTGAACGATGTATCTTCTACACCAAAGCAAGCTTTGTTCGCCAAATAGTCCACGATTAGCGGACAAGCAACCTTGGACTGCCAAGGCTGTCCGTTAGCAAATGAGGCGCGTGCACTTGTCGCGGTAATAGGCAATGGCCGGTAGAATATTTGCTCAGCTACCTTCTGCCGCGTGCTTTTTTTCGGATTCATTGGGAGGTTTCTCCGTAATGCAGAGCACTTACTAGGCGAGCAACTCGTGCACAACGTGACCTTTGACGTCGGTTAAGCGCATGTCGCGACCGCCAAAGCGATAGGTCGAACGAGTGTGATCCACTCCCAAGAGATGCAGCATGGTGGCGTGCAGGTCGTGTATCTCCATACGGTTTTCAATCGCCTTGTAGCCCCATTCGTCAGTGGCTCCGTAGACCGTTCCTGCTTTCACTCCGCCGCCGGCCATCCAGATCGTAAAGCCAAACGGATTGTGGTCGCGTCCATCGCTCCCTTGAGCAAACGGCGTTCTGCCAAATTCGCCCGCCCAGATGACGAGCGTTTCGTCGAGCAGGCCGCGTTGACGCAGATCTTTCAGCAGGGCAGCGATAGGTTGATCGACGGCCCGTGCGTTTTTCTCGTGCCCTAGCTTCAGTTGGCTGTGTTGATCCCAGCGATCGTTGCCCACGTTCGGGCAAGTGAGTTCGACAAACCGCACGCCGCGCTCTATCAATCGCCGTGCTAGTAGGCACTCCGCAGCGTAGATCCGCGTGGGCTCGTAATCCGATTCCAGGCCATAAAGCCTGCGCAAATACGCTGGCTCGTCGTCGATCGACATCAGCTCGGGCACTGCCATTTGCATGGCATAGGCCAATTCATAGTTTTCGATCGCGGATTCTAATGCTTGATGATGACCAGAGCTCTCCAGACCGATGTTGTCCAGTTCGTGCACGAGCGACAGTTTGTCTTGCTGCTGCCGGTCGGTGGCTTCGCTCGGTGTCACGTTGGCCACCGCCGAGCCAATGGGCTTAAACACTGACCCCTGATAGCTGGCTGGTAGAAATCCTGAACCAAAACAATCCAAGCCACCCGGCGGGATCAGCCCACCGTTGATTGCCACGAACCCGGGCAGATCCTGACACTCACTTCCCAGTCCGTAATTGACCCAAGCTCCCATGCTGGGACGCCCCTGCAGACCGCTACCGGTATGCAAAAAGTAATTGGCAAACGTGTGTTCGGGAAATTCGGAAACCATCGAACGCACGACGGCCAATTCGTCGGCGCAAGTGGCGATGTGCGGGAACAAGTCGCTGACGGGTAGGCCAGTCTGTCCGTACTGGCGAAACTTCCAGGGGCTGGCCAAGACCTTGCCATTGTTGTTGAACTGCGTCGGCTCGACCGCAAAGAAACGCGCCGGATCTTGACCATCGAAACGATCCAGCAACGGCTTGGGATCGAAGGTGTCAACCTGCGATGGCCCGCCATCCATGTACAAAAAGATGACTCGTTTGGCAGTTGGCTGATGATGCATCCCTGGTAGAAAACGCCCCGCCGACGCAATTGCTGGCTGCTCCAGTAGGCTGGTCTGCGTCGCCGCAAATGCTCGGTCGTTCAGCATGGCTGCCAATGCGATACCAGCCAGTCCGCCACCGCATCGCCGCAGCATTTCACGCCGCGATGTCGGCAGATGCAAACCGCTTTGGCCCACAGCGCGCTGGCAAGGATAAGCGAGCCTGTGTTGCAAGTGGTTTTGGTAGAAGCTGTTCATTGAATTTCTATCTTACGAAGATAAACTCTTTGGTATTCACCAACGCATGGGCCAGGTCTTGCCACAACTCAATCGAGTCGATGGCCAGCGATCGTTGCTCGGCTTGAACTGCGATGAATTGAGACGCTACGGCAACCTCGCGCTCGTTCGGATCGCGTCCTAAGCCGCTTTGGTAGAACCAGGCGATGCGTGACTGGGTGGCCGACGAATGCCGACCATCACTCTCGTCCTCTACAGGGACGGCATGCATTGCCGACTTTGCCCAGGCCTGTGTCAAATGCGCGACCAGCGGATCGTTCATTAGAATGAGCGCTTGGGCGGGCACGTTAGAACTATTGCGGCGGCCCATCGTGCTGAAAGGGGAGGGAGTATCGAAGGCCAACATAAACGGCGACAGGAAGTTTCGCCGGACAGCAATGTAGATTGAACGCCTAGCGTTGCCAGTCATTGGTCCACTTTTGGCTGGTCGCCCGCGACCCTCCATGAAGGGAGTCAAGTGAATTGGAACGGGTTCGCCAAACATCGTCGGATTCAGTTCACCTGAAATGGCTAGCAGCGCATCGCGAATCGCTTCTCCCTCAAGTCTCCGAGGTGGCCGGTAGTGCCACAGTTCGTTGTTTGGATCAACTTGCATCGCGTGCGGATCGATCTGTCCCGACATGCGATAAGTGCGACTCAAGACAATCGTGCGAATCGAGTGCTTGATACTCCGTCCGTTATCCAAAAAGTCCTGAGCGAGGAAATCTAGCAGTTCAGGATGCGTGGGCGATTTGCCCAACACGCCGAAATCATCCGTAGTGGGGACCAGTCCACGTCCCATCAAGTGATGCCACAGGCGATTGACAATGACGCGCGACGGCAGCGGGTTATCGGGGTCGTTGATTTGCTGAGCCAGCTCCAATCGCCCGCTGCCGCCAGCGATCTTCATAGGTCGATCGCCGGACAGGGCCGTCAGAAAGTGACGCGGTTCGCGTTTGCCTGGATTGGCCGCACTGCCGCGGATGAGCACATGGTCATCCTCTTCGGAACTATCGATCATGGCCATCGCCAATCGCGAGGTCTTGTTCATGGAACTCTGCAGTGCCAATCGCTTGGCGTGCCACTGGGTTGTCAACCTGCCGATTTCCGCCGCCAGCTTTGGAGCCTCTGATTTAATCTGCTCAATTCGCTGCTGGCGCTGCGCCGACCAGTCGATTTGCCTTCGTTCGAACTGCTCGATAGCCCGCTTGCCCTGGGCCAGTTTCTCCGGCGTGGAGTTCTGCAGCACAGCGGAAACTTGCAACTGAGTGTCGCTGTCGGGAGTGAACTGCAACTGCAAGCGATGTCCCACGTAGCGCGACAGATCGAGTTTGACCCATGGCTGATTGGGAGCGATGGTCCGCAGCGTCTGAGCGTGCAGTGGCCCTGCCACCAGGTAGTGCGAATCGACGCAGGCGAACACATGTCCAGCACCGTGTACGCGGCACCAAACTTCGTCTCCGGTCAATTTAAAAGTCTCTGTCCGCAACGTGCGCCCGCTGCGTTGTAAAGGAGACAAAATACTGCGTGAACGCGACGCTTGACCGGTCGACTCCATTGCCTGCCAAAAAGGATCGGAGGCTGCCGCCGTGTGCGGCACACAACGTAGTTGCCCATCTGGGGCAAGCGTCAGTTCGCCTGCCCGCCTGGGTCGCTCGCCAAAAATAAAACCATCCTGCATAAAATCGGCATGCTGATCTTCGTAGTAGGTTATGATTAGCGCGGGGTTGGTAGAGTCAGCAACAATCGGCGAAGGGCGCTGAGCATCCAGCGTTGCGAGTTTATCGGCTAGCAGTTGTTCGATCTGTTGCCGGTAGCTGGTGTCGACTTCAGCTAATTGTCGTGCGAGTTTGCGATCTTGCTGGATGGTATCGAAACGAACTTGGCGATAGTCGCTGCTCTGGAGAAAACCGCTCAGCGAGTAATAGTCGGCTGTCGAGATAGCATCGAACTTGTGGTCGTGACAGCGTGCACAAGCCACGGTGAGGCCCAGAAAGGTCTTGGACATGACATCGATCATATTGTCGAAGCGATCGGTCTCGTCCTTGCGAATGTCGACAGGTGAATGCACCCATTCACCCAGAAACCAAAACCCTGTCCCAAGAATCGATTCGTTGAATCCCAGTGCCGGATGCAGTCGGGGCTGGGGAAGCAGGTCGCCGGCGATATGCTCGCGGACAAACTGATCGTAGGGCACATCCGCATTGAGTGCGCGAATTACGTAGTCGCGATATTGGAAAGCGTTCTCCGATTCATCGTCGAATTCGTGCCCCCGCGATTCGGCGTAGCGAACTAGATCCAGCCAGTGTCTGCCCCAGCGTTCACCGAAGTGAGGCGACTGTAGCAATTGGTCCACCATGCGCTCGGTAGCTTGAGTTGTATTTTCCGAGTCGAGCAAAAACTCTGATTGCTGAGCCGTCGTTGGCGGCAGCCCTAGCAGGTCAAAGCACAGTCGCCGCAAGAGCGTAGCCCGGTCGACATCGGGAGCCGGAGCTAGGCTTGCCTGTTCTAGCCGAGCGAGTATGAATCGATCCGCGTCGGACAATGGCCATGTCTGGTGCTGGACCGGAGGTGGCCGCGAGGCGGTTATTGGTTGCCAAGCCCAGTGCTCGGCGGCGCGCTGTTGCAAATCGAATGTGGCCCGAGTTGATTCGACTTGCGAACCGGTCTCCTCGGGCCAGGGTGCCCCCAGTTCGACCCAGCGCTCAAGCGTGGCCACATCCTCGTCGCTGAGCTTACCCTTAGGGGGCATCTCGTACGATTCATAACGTACCGATTCGATCAAGAGACTCTCGGTGATATCACCGGGAACGATCGCCGCGCCGGAGTCGCCTCCGCGCAACATGGCCGCGCGACTGTCCAGTTGTAAGCCAGCCTGCAGCTTCTCTGCGTCCGCGCTATGGCATTTATAGCAGTGCTGAACTAGTAGCGGGCGAACTTTGCGTTCGAAGAACTCTAGATCAGTAGTGGTGGGCCGAGCGTGTGAGCGAGCAGTGGCAGCGGGCCCATCCTCGGCTCGGGCCGGAGCCAGCCCGAACAACGTCCAACTCGCGGCCGAGCACACGATAAAAGCCAGGCAGCAGAAGGGCTGCGTCCAGTAACTAGTCCATGAGATTCTCATCGCAGGTTTCGGCAGGTGAGTGAAAGTGAAACGACTGGTGCCATGTGCATTTTTGAGGTCTAAGCCGAAGCGCGTTGGATCCGTGAGATCTGGCGTCGAAGGATTGCCTGCATACTTTTAATCCCGTTTAAATGGCCCGCCAGGAATGATTCCCGACTTGACATGCTGACCGTTAACACGCCAGTACGGAGCCGGTCCGTGGCGTCCACCGTATTTAAGTACGTCCCAGCGGGGATCATTTTTTTTCCCAATCGAAGACGGCCAGCACTGGCAGATGGTCGCTGAGTGCAAAGGACTCTTGATCGGCGATGTGCAACCTAAAATCTCCCTCGAACAAAGGCCTGCATTTGGCCGCTTGCTCTGCAATCGGTCCGGCTGCGAGGACGTAGTCGATACGCCACTCAGGAATGTCTGAACGGAAGGTCAGCCCCTCACCTTTGCCAACTTTAGCGAACACATCTATCCAACCAGCGTCCATCCAGCGTTTGTATTCTTCGGTGTCGGGCCCGTGATTCAGGTCGCCGATCAGGAGCATCGGCCGGCGAGCGTCGAGATCGGCTTTCATCGATGCCAGCATGGCGGAAATTTCTTTCAATCGAATGGTGGGGTCGGCGACTGGGAACAGGTGCGCCGAATGCACGATCAGCGGTTCGCCGGTGGGTAGATTTATTGTGGCGCGTCCCCAGTGGCGGGTAAACAACTCCTTGGGGCGTTCCGCGCCCAGCGGAACATTTTGCGAGTCGATAAGCTCAAAGCGGCTGAGCAGAGTTCCTGGCCAACTCCCGCCGCTGGGGAAGCGAACGTGATTCATTCCCAAGAGTTCGGCCACTTCTTGAGTAAAGTCTTCGCTGGGCGATTCTGAAAAGTTGATGATGTCCGGTTTGTAGAGCGCGAGTTCCTGCGCCAGACGCTGTGGCATCTGGCCTGCGGCGACCGCTTGCTTGGCTCGCGCCCGATCGCTTGGCCAGCCCTTGCCAGCGTAAATATTGTAGGTGAGCACTCGCAGTGACTGCTGCCCAGATTCCTGCCCTGGCTCCCGATCTTGGCCATGGGCGCGGGGCTTGGTCACTACCGCAGAAAGTCCAGCAGCCACGACTGTATTAAAGTGCCGACGTGAAAGTAGCATGTTCGTCTCCTGGGTTAGTCTATCGGTCATTCTATCCGGTGGTGAGTTGCAAGTACAAGCATGGGGTGTTTTCGCTATCGCGGTGAGGGAGAGAAGTTGCTACAAGCGCGGTAAGCGAATCGCAATTCCCAACTCAGCGGCCCTCGGAAGATATCATGCCAGCGAGTGCTAGCCACGCCACACACAACTCGGCAGAGTTCCACTACACAGATTTCCTGCTCGATTGCATGCGCCAGCGTTGTGAGCTATTGGAATCGCTCAAGATATTAGCCGAGTCACAAGCGATGACTGCGGGCCACGCCGAAATCGACTCGACGCTGGGCGTGTTGGGACGCAAACAAGCCCTATTCGAAGAGCTGGCAGAATTGCAACAGCAGCTCCAGCCCTATATGCACGACGATCCAGAGTGCCGTCTGTGGCGATCTGCCGAGCAGCGACAGCGTTGCCGCCAATTGGCCGAGCAGGGCCAGCGTCTGCTGCAGGAGACGATGCACATCGAACAACAGACGCTGCAGGAAATGACGTCGCGACGCGACGCTGTGGCGACTCAACTGCAAGACGGTCAGGATTCTATTTTAGCTCACACAGCCTACCAGGCAGACAGCTTGCTCGGAGCGGGCGAGTTGGATATCGCCGATTTGTGAACTGCCTCGATTTGTAACCTAACTCACTGCGCATCGAACAAACGGAGTCTAACATGGTTCAGTTCAATCACTCGCTAAATTTCGCACGCCACACGGCACCCTGCCAGCGGTCGGTGCGGCAGGTCATCCAAGGCTTGATAGACACGCATCGCGGCGATCTGCACGAGATGGGTATCGATGTGGAGTACGACCTGGAATGGCCTGTGGCCGAGTTGCGGTGTCAGGCTTGGGTGGAGGATTGCTTGCAGGAAATATTGCAGGCAGCCATCGGGCGGAGCACACCGGGGAGCCAGTTGACCATTTCAGCTTGTCGCACGGTGCGCGGTGTCGAGATCGAAATCGCCGATGCAGATTCAATGACCGACGACCTGCCTACCAATGCCTTCTCACGCTGCCAACGCTGGACGTTGCGCATGCGCCGCGAGGCCTCGCAGCGCTGGGCAAACTCCGCTCTTCCCGATGTATACCATACCCGCTGCCCTCAGGGTGGACAGGCTTGGACATTGGTTATGACGCCGCGCATGGCACAAGTTCGCGCGGCCTAGGAGCATCGCCATGTGGGACAGTTGGATCAACAGCTCAGCCCTTCCCGCTTTGGAACAGGCGGCTGTATTCACACAGAATCGCCAAGCTCTGCTGGCCAGCAACATCGCCAACTTGGATGTGCCCGGCTACAAAACGCGCGATCTCTCGACGGAAGATTTTCAGACGCGCTTGCGCGAAGCGTTGACGGGCGAACGCAGCATGAGCGCTGGGCATGCATTCGACGAACCGGCCAGCGCCGTGCCGTCGATGGAACGCGTCCGCGATGTCAGCAAGCAGGTGCTATTGCATGACGGCAGCGACGTCAGTTTGGAAGAACAAGTGACCGCGATCTCCAAAAACGAATCGCTGCACAATATTTCGATCGCGCTCATGCGTTCGCAATTTCGCAATTTGGAAGCGGCCATTCGCGAATCGGTTAACGTATGACAAAGACTGAGGTACCAGCGTTGCGCGTGGAGAGAAAGTGATCTTGATACTGCTCTGGCCAATCCCCTAGCATTGCCGGGAAATGGGCCTGGGCCAATTGGGTAGTATTTCCGAGTTCGGCTAATTGTATCGCTGCAAACGTCCGAAACAATTATTACAGGCCGCCTCGCACATGGATGTTGCGAGCAAGACGAATAACGTCGAAGGATCGATGGACATGAAAATAATGTTGCAATCTCGCTGTGGCTGGAGCTGCCTAGTGATCGCCGCCCTGGCTGTTTCGACAAGCGGCTGCAAGAGTGCCGGGTTCTCTATGCCGGGCAAAAACATGTTTAGCTGGAATCGCCAGCCGGACGCAGCCACTTTAGCGGGCAATACCAAGGTTCCTACCTTGCCGGAAAGTCCCGCCGCCAAATACGACCCGGCTGCTATAGCCTCTAAGAGTAGTTCGCTGGGCAAACCAGCGGGCAGTGCCTATGGCTACGGCGGGGCGAGCACCGCACCAACCGGCAGTGGTTCCACCCAACCCGGCGGAGCTGCGCTGGCCAATGGCTATCAGTCGGGTCCTTACCCACTGGCTTCCGGCGGCCCCGCGCCGACGACTACGGCGGCGTCGACTGCGACCACCGGTGCGCTCCCCAGTCCGTACGGCGGAACCTACAACGGATCGATAGCTGGTTTGAACACCCCTTCGACAGCCGCCGGCAGTGTTGACGTGCCGCTACCCAGCAGCGTGGCCGCTGCCTTGGGTAAAGGTGCCGGCGCACCCGTCGGTTATACAGCATCAGCCATGCCTGGAGGTGGCTTGCCAGCTCTGCCAAATGCGGCCTCGGGTTCGGTCGGGACGTCAATCAACGCACTACCAATAGGCTATAGCAATCCTGCTCAAACCACGGCCGCGACCACGGCCTACCAGTTGCCAACGTTCGGTCAAACGCCGGCTCTGCCGCCGAGCAGTGGCTACGCGGCGGGCAGTGCGGCTAACTCAGCGGGACTTCCTGCGCTGCCGGGGAACAGCTCAAGCAACACCGCCGCTGCAGGCCAAACCGGCTCCGCAGCCGCACCGCCGAATTCGAGTGGAGTCTATCCGTCTACCGCGCCGGCCAATTCTTACAGCCCAGGGTCAACCGGACGTTCCACGAGCTACGATTTCAGCAGCCAGCAGGCTGCTGGCACCACGGCTACGAGCGCAGCACCCGGCGGCACGCTCCCGCTACTGCGCTAATGTGGCCCGACGCTCCGCCGTGGGTGCCGTTTTCCCAATGTGGCTCGACGCTCCGCAGTCGGTATCTCATTGCCACACGATGTCTCGCGCATTGAAGACGGTACCTTCGATACAACCGAAGCCGACGGCGATTCATCCAGGACTTGACTTAACAAATCGGTCACGCGGCGGGGAGGGCCGATCGAGCCATCCTCGGTGGCGATGTGTACATCCACGCCCGCAGACTGAAAAGCCTCTACGCCGGCCAAGTATTCGGCAGTGCGCACTCCGTATACCAGACTCACGCGGGCTGCACCACCTGTGGGTCGCAGAGTGGGCTGACCGAAGCTCTGGCGCCCCAAACCCTCTTTGGCGAGCGCCAGAAAAGGTGTTTGGCCGATGCCTCCGGCAACCATTACCAGGTGTTCGGCGGTGGGTGGAGCAAAGCCATTGCCCAGCGGTCCCCAGACCGCCAGCGGTGCTCCGGCCGGAAGTTTCGCCAACCCGGATGTGAACTTGCCTTTGACGATGTAGACGACGTCGATCCACCCGTCGGCAACGTCCAGAGCGACGTCATACAGCGCCAGAGCCCGACCGATCAGCGGGTCGTTGCTTGCCAGATTGCGGAGCATGAAGAATTGCCCCGGCACAACCCGCTCCGCCATGGCGGGTGCGCGAAAGCGGAGCCGATGAGTATTGCGAGCGATAGCGACATTCTCCACAATCTCGGTCTGTATCGAGCAGGCCTGATCGGCAAAGCAAGTCATTGCAGTTGATCCTGGGGCGAGGTTGGAATCGAAAGGGAAGGGGGTGGCTTAGCGTTTGCCGCGTGAGTTCGAACCCTTCTTGCTGCTGCGGGCTGGCGGTGTGGCTGAGCCACTGGGGCGGCTTGAGGAGCGTCCACCTGGGCGAGTTCCCTTGCTTGCCACTTTGCCTGCTCCCCGTCCTGCGCCAGCGCTGGGTTTGCGACTGGTGGGAGCCCCCTTTGATCGGCTGGCCCGCGGACTGCCGTCCTTCCCCTTGGGGCCATCCGAGGCTTGGCCCGCACTGCTGCGGTTGGCTTTGGGGCGGGCGGTTTTAGGCCGCGCGGTTTTGGACGGCTGACCACTGCGCTCGTCTGCATCGCGGGCCTCCTTGCGGGCTGCTGCAGAAGAACGAATGGGGGGCTCACGCCGTGGCCGCGATGCTCGCGGACCGCTCGGCTGCTTGGGAGCATCCTCTTCAAAAGCCAACACGCTTCCCGAGCCGCCGGTACCACTGAAGTCACCCACAAAGTCATCGTCAACATCTTCACTGGGGTTATTCAACGCCAGCGACAGCAGGTCATCATCGCCATCGTCGTCGTAACCGGCGAAGTGTTCAGCCGGGTACCGAGCGGGACGTTCAGTAGAGGGACTGGCGGCTTTTTTCTGAGCGGTCAATTTGCCGCCAACTGTTGTTTTGCCGCCATCAGTTGTTTTGATGTCAGCGGTAGACTTGCTGCCAGCGACTGTCTTGCGTTTAGCCCAAACCCCTTTAGCGGGCTTACCAGCGGCGCGGTGGGCCGGGTCGGAGGCGGCGTAGAGCGACTTGACTTCCGATGCGGTCAACATCCGCGATGCGCCAACCGGCATTTGACCCAGCCGCAGTGTGCCGATGGCGATCCGTCGCAGCAACACGACTTTATGACCTGCTCGAGCTAGGATGCGGCGAATCTCGCGGTTCTTGCCTTCGGAAAGAACGATTTCAATTTCAGTACAGCCCTTGCGGACACGTTTGATCGAAGCGCCATCGATGCGCGCCATACCCTCGGCTAGGTAGACACCCTTGCGCAGCTTGTTCAATTCGTCTTCGGTCATTTGTCCCGCGACGACAACGAAATACGTTTTCTGGATGTGAAAGCGGGGGTGGGCTAAACGCTGCGCCAAGTCGCCGTCGTTGGTCAGCAGCATCAAACCCTCGCTGCTTTGATCGAGCCGTCCGACTGAAAAGACGCGATCGCGATCGGGCACCAGATCGATGACGCGCATGCGTCCACTAGGATCGTAGTTGGTCGACAGCACACCGGGCGGCTTGTTGAGCGCGTAGTAGACCGGTCGCGCCTGCTTGAGCACTTGTCCGTCGACCTTGATCTTGACTTGGTCGGGTTCAACCTTGCAGCTCAGATCGGTCACGATATCCCCGTCGATCTCGACGCGGCCCTGTTCGATCAGCTCTTCGACTTTGCGGCGGCTGCCCAACCCGGCGGCGGCCAGGATCTTGTTCAGACGCTGCGCATCGGGAGAAGTGGAACTGTGGGGCGAGACCTTCTTTTTTGGCGAACGTTTCTTGGCCATTATTCTTGGGGCTTTACTTTCGTCCAGTCTTTGCGTTGGCGACTGCTGGGGATACTGAGTTTCTTACGGTACTTGGTAATGGTTCGCCGAGCGACGGTCAGGCCTAGCTTGGACAGCTCCTTGACTAAATCATCGTCGCTGTAGGGCTTCTGCTTGTC
>CAKQNH010000054.1 GCA_934255105.1 uncultured Pirellulaceae bacterium | reverse complement strand
TTCCGCAACAATTAGAACAATCGTCGCGACTGCTGGAGGTGATGAGCCGGCCTACGCCAGCGGCCATCGTTGATCTGTGCGACATGGGCTACTGGACGGTCGCGCAACGCATGCTGCAAGAAAACTCGGAATTGAGCCAGCAATTTCTCGACCCCTACGGCCGTTACTTGCTCAGTCGTTTAGTTGACACGGCTATAGAACAGAAGGATGCAACTTTGGCGTGGCCGATCGTTCGGCAGCTCGCACTGCCAGCCCAGGCTGCGTGGATCGCCCACAAGACCGGGCTGGAACTGGACCGTGCAGACCCTTATTCGGTCGCATACCAGTTGTTCTTGTCCGGCGATATCGACGCCGCGCTCGAAGTCGATTTGCCGACGGTTGCGCGCATCTCCTTGTTGACCCGCAGCGCCCGCTGGCAACGATTGTTAGACGAACCGGTAGTGGCCTCACTGGCGGGAAGCCAGGAAACGGCGTCGCAGCGGGCTGTCATCGCTGTGCTGCATGAAGTGGCGGGAGACTACGCGCAAGCCACGCAGATGTGGGACCAATTGTTGCAGCCCAAATCACCCTCGCCGACCGACGCCAGCGATCAACTAGATGCCAGCAATCAACTAGGCGCGCCCGAGCAACTCGATGCGTCTGGGCAACTCGATGCGGACTCGGCCGCCCAAGAAGCGGCAGACCGCGAGGCTGCGCAGAATGAACGAGCGTTGGAACTGCTGCGCGAACCAGAGCGCGATGGACTAGGAGGCCAGACCAGCCGCAATCAATTGATGGCCGCGTTACTGTTTACTGGTAGAGTGGCTCCTATCGAGCAAATGTTTGTGGAGCAAGACCCGGCCGAGGCATTCAACTTTTTCTTAGCGGGCAATCATCACATACAAGCTTTTAAGACGCTTGGGCTGGCGGCCGACTTGTCGAATTTCGACGAGTGGCTCCCGCAGCGGCGAGAAGAGATCGTGCTGGAGCTCAGCGAACGCAATCCGGCCAGCCGCCAGTTCGCCCAAAGCGTGCGGCTGTGTAGTGCGCTCTCAGGTTTGGGCTATCGCAAACAATCGCAGCAGTTGCTCGATGAACTGGTTGAATTGGCCGCCTTGGTCCAAGGTCGTCAAGCTGAATTGTGGAGTCGCTCCATCCTGCTCTGGCTCGGCCGCTCCGAAGCTCGGCAGATGGCCTTGGAAGCCGCCAAGAGCGAGTTTCCTCGCATGTCGGCAGAATGTCAGGGCGCAGTGCTCAAGGGACTCTTCCCCGAGTTCAACGATGCGGCGTTCGCACTGTGGAGCACGGCACCGGGCGAGGACGAGCCAAGCAAATGGAAGGCGCTAGAAAGCCTCTACGTTTTCGATCGCGGCCATTTTGGCCGCGACTATCGAACGACGCTTGCGGCATGGTTGCAGCGCGCCATGGACGCCTTGGCAAAACTGCCTTTGTCCACCGAGCACCTGCTGGCTCTGGCTGAAATTGCACAGGGCTTTGGCGAAAGCGATATGGCGGTCGAATTGTTGATGAGCGATCTGTCGCCGGGGTTAGGCCAGTCGATGTCTCCCAACTTGCAGTGGGCCGCTGCCGGGCGGATCTTGACGCAGCGCGGCAATCCAGAAGCCGCGCTGCCGCTGTTTCAGTCCGTGCGGCAGACGGGAATCAATCCCCAACCGGTCTATATCGACGAAATCAATGCACAGTTGCTCAGCGGCCACTTTGGTCCGGCGCGAGCACTCGACCAAGCCCGTTGGTTGCGCCCGCTGGCTACAACTCGATTTCTTCAGGGATATAGCTATCTCCAAGCCGCCCGCGAGCTGGCCGAAGAAGATCGAATGAGTCAAGCTCTCGAGTACGCCGAGGGGGCGTTTTTATTGTCCGAACTGGGGAGCATGGATGTTTATTGGGGTGCCAGCGAATACGCAGACGTATTGGAAAAGCTCGAGAAGCCCGTGCGGCGCGCCGATGTATTGCGAGCTGCGTGGGTGGAATCCATGCAGCCCTACGCCAGCTCCATGCAATATATGATCAGCAATGGTTACGCGGGTTCATTGCGATTCGCAGCGCAAAAGGAAAAGCTAGCTCGAGCCATTGTATGCATTGAACAGGGCGATATAGCGGGCTATCAACACCATGCGATGGTTGCGGAAAAGTTGCAATCGCAGGATATCGAATTGGTTTGCAAGTGCTATCCGCGACTGCTCAAAGCCGGCCAGGTTGAACTGGCTGAAGAGCTGTATTCGAAATACCAGGCCGTCATGTTAAAACAACTCGAGCAATGGCCCGACGACTCGACGGCTCTCAATAATTTGGCCTGGATGTACGCCCAGTGCGACCGCCAGTTGGATGATGCGCTGCGATTGTCGCAGCGGGCTGTCCAATTGGCCCCCAGCTCGGCCGTCTTTTTGGATACCCTAGGCGAAGTCCAATTTCGTCAGGGACATGTTGAGCTAGCTCTGGAAACGATGCGACAGTGCGTTCGCCTTGACCCTCGCGAGCGACACTACCGCGAGAATCTTGTGCGCTATCAACAGGGTACGTCGCGCTAATCCTCTGCCAAGCGGTACATGGCAGCGTTCATGTAGAACGAGAATCCCATGAGTACTATCAGGCCCAGGCCGATCGAGAGGATGCCGACCAGCGTATACAGTATCCAGCCGCAGATGATCACGGCCAACACAGTCCAGAAATGATTGAGGCAGATCGACACCGATGTCGACATTGCATTGGATAGGCTCTGGCCGTCGAGCAGCGCGTAGGCTACGAAGCCCCACAGGAAAGTCAAGATGATTTGAGCCAATGTCAAAAAAATAACCAGCAGCCCACCGATGATAAGGGCTGTTTTTGGATCAACGCTAGCGGCTAGCTCGCGCACTAAAAAGCCAACCCCAAATTTGCGTGCGAAGTTGAAGACTGCCCAGCCGAGCATGATGGCCAACACACCTCCGTAGGCGTCGCCAGTGCTGAATACCACACGTGCTGAGACCCGTTTGCCGCGCACCGCCTGCAAGGCCGTATTGCAAGTCATGCAATAGGCTGCGGTGAATATAAAGCAACTGATTAGTTGCGTGCCAAGCAGTATGCCGACTCCTAGCGTCCACAACGAGTTCGGGTCTGACAATTCAAGTGTGCGGACCATGCTTCGGGCGGAAGCAACCAAGACAATGTAGGTGACAAACGTCGCTAGGGCTGCCATGCCAAACAGTAGTGGAGCGATCAAACAGAAGGGAAAGAGTGAATCGAGAGTCAACTCGAAGGCGTTGGTAAAGGTCAGCCCTCGCAGACGCTTGCGACGCGGCCGCGCGCTCCATGGGCTCGCTGCGCCGGCGGCGTGAGGCATTAGCGAGGAGGCTGCATATGGATTGGCGTGCGCCGCGCCGCTCATATCCTCCAGCTCGGTCCACATGTGCTGCGTGGGCTGAGGAGCGGGCGACGCCGCGCGGGGACTGCTCTGAAGATTCGCTGCCGTCGAGCCAGCAGCTTGGCCCCGCGCTGCCTCGCTCCTGGCTGGGATGGTTAGCATAACGCCACAGAAAGGACAGTTGGTCTGCTGGCCTGCAGCCGACGCGGGAACCTCCATCGTCCCAGCACAATGCTGGCAAGAAAATTGAATGGGGGCTGCCGATTGCGAACTTGAAGCTATCACTTCCACCACTGGCCGGCTCGGGGCTGGATCAGATGTGCGTTTGGCGACCGCACTCGACGCCTGTCGCTGTTCGATCTCGGCCGGTTTGTTTGCCAAGCTGGCTGCAACGGAGCTGTTAGATGGACGAACGCCAACAGTATCGCTACTGGTTGACGTGCTCACAGCGCTCGGCACCGGTTGAGCTTCTTTCGACGGACCGGGCTCAAGCGAGATCGCGAAGACTTCCCCGCAGGCGTGGCATTTACCTTTGCGGCCTTCCATTTCCGCTTGGCCCGCAAACAATTGCCGACAATGTGGACAATGAAAAACCAGCGTGGGTTCCTCCAGCGCGCTATCTGACAAGTCAGACGCGGCTTGGTCGGTAATGGTAAAAATATGTTGGCAGTTGCGACATTGGCCTTTGGTCCCCAACAGCGATGCAGCGCACTGCAGCACAAAGCGGCAGCGTGGACAAGGGATGTTGAGCGAAGCTGGCTGGACTTCGGCTGTGTCATTCTCAACTGTGTCATTCTCAGCGGGGACGATGAGCATGCTACCGCAGCCTGGGCACTGGCATTGTTGCCCCGCGCTACCGGCGGGTGTGCTCAGTCGCTGCTGACAGCCTTGGCAATCGAACTCAATCGGCATGGCACCTTCGATCTGCGGATAACGAAAAGATGGACTAGATTTCTGAGTAATTCCGCGCAAGAGTAGCCGGCAACCCTTGATCGCTGGGCGAGCACTTGTCTATGCTAGTCACTAGTTTAACTCTTCCGATTTGAAACTGCAGGCGGGTTTCCTAAATTCTCATTGCGCTAGGTGAATCTAATGAAATTTAATCCACTGATTGGTCGACGTGGCGGCGGCTTGGGATCAATCGTTAGCTGGTTCATCCGCATCGTGATTTACGACATCTGCATTACCGGCATATCAGACATTCTGGGTGTCTCGCGGATGGTGGCGTTATTCATCTTCCTGGGGATCTTGGCTGTGGTTGCGTTTGCGGGCTACATGTTTAAGCAACGCTTGGCTCCCGGCGTGGAAGACTAACACCTTGTAACCGCTGGAGTTTCGCTCTAGCCGTTTTGGCTTTTTGCCACGGTTCCATGTGCTACACCCACGGCAAACTCGCCAACGGATAATGGGACTACACTCGCTAGAGTCTGCGCTCTCTATGAAATTCGAGATCAAGTACGGACCGACTTTTTCAATATTGGAATTTCGGCTGGACGCAGACGAACTCGTGATAGCTCAGCCCAACAGCATGCTCTCGATGACTGCGGGCATCAAGCTGCGGGCTCGGGCGGGGCGCAGTGGCACACGCGGGGGAGGCGGACTGCTGGGAGGCATGAAGAGCATGCTGGGCGGGGAGAATTTCTTTACCGCTGAGTTCTACACTCGCCGCAGTGATCAAACTCTGATGCTGGCCCCAGACGCCTATGGAGACATTCTGACGATCCAGCTAGCCGACTCCAATGGCTTCTTCTTGACTCGCGGCTCTTATTTGGCTAGCTTCGGCGAGTGCGAATTGCGTATCAAGTACGGTGGAGTGAAGGGGGTGATGGCCAAGACCGGTCTGTTTCTCCTGCACGCGGAAGGGGAGGGAACTGTCTTCTGCCAAACCTACGGAGCCATTGTCGAGCATGAGTTGGCCGAAGGTGAACACTTCTTTGTCGATAATAAATATGTGGTCGCTTTCTCCACCGCCGTGCAGTACCAATTGGTCAAAGCGACCGAGAGCGTCAAGGACTCGCTGTTTTCGGGCGAGGGGTTGATCAATCGCTTCACCGGCCCCGGCAAGGTCTTCTATCAGAGTCGAGCGAAACCATCCGAGTCCTGGTTGGCGCGGATTATCGGCGCTGCGACCTAATATGATGCAGTCCCTCGAAACTCCCAGACGCGATGCCTTACTAGCACAACTTAGCGCAGCCAACCGCTGGGGATGGAGGCTAACGCAAGCGCAAGTGGTCGCCGCTGTCATGCTGGCTTTCTTGATCGACTGGCCAGCAGTGCTCAACCAGCCGCTGATCAGCATCATCGCCATCGCGGCCATCGTGGGACCATTCGCCATGTCCATTCTGACCTTCTGGGCTCAGAGCAAAAAGGAGATTGGCGAACTCAAGGAGCAGACGCGGTTTGGACAGTTCGACAAACATCGATTGCGGAATCTTTTTCAAGACACGCTGCGGCGATTGCAACTCCCCGACACGCCTTTGCCGGTCTACATCGTCGCGGACAAATTCATGAACGCCGCCATGCTGCACGTGGGGCTCGGCGGCTTTCTCAAATCCCTCAATGGCGTCTATCTGCATCGGCAGGCGTTGCACAAATTCACGGCTGCCGAAGTGCAAGATGTCATGGGGCATGAATTGGGGCATTACTACCGCTACTATTTGTTGAGCGATCGCTTTCGGATCGTCACGCTGGCGCTGGGGACGTGTGCTGGTCTGTACGCGGTGCAGATCATCGGCCTCGATTCGTATGTGGGATACATTGTGCTAGTTGCCATCGCGACAGCCTTGTGGAAACTCAATTCCATTCAGACTGCGCGACACATTTGGGCGATCGAATATTTGTGCGATGATCTGGGTGCGCACGTGCATGGCGTTGCCGTTTCGATATCGGGTTTAATGAAGCTCGGGGCGGAATGGGAAGTGCTCACCGCAGTGCAACAGCAAGCCGCAGTTTCCGCCGTGGGCGGCCAGCTCAGCGCACAGGATATAGCTCAGGCGATCACGGCGGCGATCCCCTACGGGCACAGCTCGCAGGCTGAATTGGAAACGGCTGTGGAAAAAACGCTGAATCAAAAGGCCAGCCAGGGCCCCACCCTAGGCGGCTTTCTACAGTACATGTGGCACAGCGAAGGGATCGCGCACAGCGACGAAGAATTTGATCTGCAGATGAAGAAGCTGCAGGCTCTGCGAAGCGTTCCACGCATACCTTGGGAGTCACTTCTGCTGCAGCAGGGTGTCATCGATTTCAACGAGCACAGCGCGGCCGCGTTAGTAGAATTGATCGAACAATTCCCGCAGGCTGCACTGTTCCATACGCCGGAGGCTTTGGGCGAGCAGGATCCCGCGCACCCGCCACTCAAACAAAGAATTCTCTATTTGTGGCGCAATCGAAGTGAGATCGAACGCGACATAATGTAGAACGAGCACTCCTGCCCGTTTTCAAGTAGAACGTGTACTCCTGACCGTTTTCAAGTAGAACGAGCACTCCTGACCGTTTTCAAGTAGAACGAGCACTCCTGACCGTTTTCAAGTAGAACGGGCACTCCTGCCCGTTTTCAAGTAGAACGTGCACTCCTGCCCGTTTGATACCCCACAAGTCATCTCCTGCCCGCGCGAACCGTGCCCCTACACGCGCAGCGGGAGTGGTCGAGCCTAGCCTCGACCTCTCCCAAAGGGAGAAGAGCCAGCGCGAGCAGAGCTAGCGCAAGAAAATCGATGGGAAGCAGGAGTGGTCGCAGGACGTGCGGCGATGGCTAACTCGCAAAACTTGACTCATGCCAGGCAAGATGGCATGGGGCCGATGCCTTTTGAGATGTGGGATATAAAAAGGCAAGAGTATTAATGCTATGGAGGAAACGGGCAGGAGTGCCCGTTCCACTGCCAGCTAGCATGATGTGGTTTAACCTAGAATTCGTAGTGCAGCTTGCCATGTTTTTGAGCGCGACTGATTTGGTCAAGCGAGTAGAGTCCGGCGAGTACAAATTCGACGCACGAGGCGCGCACCGCTTCGTTCTCACTGGCATTGACTTCAAAGGCTTTGTCCCAAGCGGGCGGCACGATTTGTAATCGTTCAGCATAAGCTGAACTGGGAAGCATGTCGCCGACTTCGATCCGCACTCCCTTGCGAAAAATCTCGGCGATCTCCCCCAGACCGTGCTCCTCGACGTACTGCTCAAAGACCGTCTTGATCGCCCCCGCAATGAGCGCATCGACCACTTGTCGTTCCGACATCTGGTGACTGCCCATCAGGTCGAGCTCCAGTTTGCCGAGCGAGGAGGAGTAGAGGTGCCCCAAATCGCTGATACGGGGAACTGCCGGCGACTCACCCAGCACGATGGCTCGCTGCCGCGCACTGGCCACCATGGCGCGATAATTTGCCAAGCTGAAGCGCGCGGACACTCCAGAAGCCTGATCGACATACTTGCTCTTGCGAGCTTGCAGCGTGATCTCTTCGATAATCTCCGACATGAAGTAGGGAATCTGAACCGGATAGTCCCCCTCCAAGTCGATATTGGCCTCCTGCTGCAAGATCTCAATTCCCAGCTCACGCTCGCGCGGATAGTGCGTTTGAATGATCGATCCGATGCGGTCCTTGAGCTGTGGAATGACTTTTCCACTGCGATTGTACGTGCTGGGGTTGGCGGAAAATAAAATGAAGATGTCCAAATCGAAGCGGATGGGATAACCGCGAATTTGCACATCGCGCTCCTCCAAAATATTGAACAAACCGACCTGAACCAGTTCATCCAGTTCGGGCAGTTCATTCATCGCGAAGATGCCGCGATGCATCCGCGGAATCAGTCCAAAATGCAAAGCCTCCTCCGTGCTCATGCTCACACCACCGGTCAGCTTCGATGGGTCAATCTCGCCGATAATGTCGGCGAATTTCGTACCAGGGCTCAGCCTTTCCGCGTAGCGTTCACTGCGAGGCCACCAGGCGATGGGCGTTTGCTCGGGGCTATGCTCGGCCACAAAGCGTTTGCCCAGTGTGGTTATGGGTGCGAAGGGGTCTTCATGAATCGGCGCGCCAGGAATATCTAGATAGGGAATCTCGGGATCGAGGAAGGCGACCAGCGAGCGCATCAGGCGACTCTTGGCCTGCCCCTTTTCGCCCAGAAAAAGCATGTCATGCCCGGCCAGCAGAGCGATGTTGATTTCAGGAATAACCGTGTCTTCATAACCGATAATGCCCGGGTAGAGCGTTTCGTCAGCGGCTAACATGCGCGTGAAGTTGGCCAGGATTTCCTGTTTGACAGTCTTGGACTGCCAACCGCTGTCGCGCAGTTGAGCCAACGTGGCGGAGCGAGTCGATGTAGCTGAAGGCATTTTAAACGCTTGATAAAGGAGTCGAGAACTAGTCTCGCTCATTATACCCAACTGCCTAGCTGGCTGTGGCCGAAGCAAAATCTGCCTGACGCAGACCGTTGACCAAAGGCGTGCGTGAACCCTTCTGCAATTCAAAATCGAAATCGTCGATAATGGACAGTTGGATACGCTCGTGTGGTTTCATCCGCCGCCGAGGATCGAGCAGGCGGTAGGTGCTCGTGGCCAGATCCGATAGCATTTGATCGGCCTCGATCGAGTCGTTGTTAGTCACCTGTTGAATCCGCGCAGCGGTTCGACTGGCAGCACGTCGAATAACATTCACTCGGGATTCACTCACCTTCAAACCCAGCAGCGCAAAATCATATCCCAGCGAGTCGCTGCTCGCGCGAGATCGAAGTGATGTAATGGGCGTGACGATCGGGATAGTCATGATTCTCAAGTTAAGTGGTTTGCAAATGTGCAGGCTAGCCGATTGAACCCACCTCAGAGGGTAGAGTTTCTGTAGCTGGCGAGCGTTCATCTATAAGCCAGGATAAACATCAATATCGGGCGCGGGAAGGGAAGAACTCCAGTGCCTTCGGCCGGTTGCGCATTGCTAGCGCGACCGAGCGCTGGCATCGGTTAGCCAGCCCCCCGACAGTACCGGCAAGGGTATATTCCACGCCATCCTTCACACGCGGGAATTTCCCAAAAAAACCGACATATACTTAGACAGCAAACGCCCTCAAAGGTTCCCGCTCCTCCTGTGGATCTTGAAAAACTGCCGACCTAAGCGCCGCCATGGAGGCCATAGCCGCCTCACGCGCACCCGTTGGAGTCCAGGCTTTAGCCGCCCAGCGCACCCGTTGGAGTCCAGGCTTTAGCCGCCTCACGAACCTCTCAAACGGCCTAAGCCCACACTCCCAGCACCAATTGTCATCCATTGTGGCTAGCATCGGGCCAGTTTATAACTATCACCGGGCCGGGTAGCCCAGGGTGCCAAGCTTTCGATAAACTAGTGGACTTGCAAAGCTCGATTCCCAAAGTCTGGCGACTTCGGCTACGGCAGTTCAGTTATGCTTCTCAAAATGCTTCGCTGGCCCCTCACTTTCTGCAGAGAATCCTATGAAGGCATTGGTCAAACGCTACGCTGAGCCCGGCTTATGGCTCGAGGATGTACCTGAACCGCAATACGGTATCAACGATGTTCTAATCCGCGTCGATCGCACCGGCATTTGTGGTACTGACGTGCATATCTACAAGTGGGATACCTGGGCCCAGAAAACGATTCCCGTCCCCATGGTCGTAGGGCATGAGTTCGTTGGCGAAATCGTAGCCGTGGGCTCGAATGTCACCGACTTCCACGTCGGCGAAGTCGTCAGCGGCGAAGGACATGTCGTGTGCGGACGTTGTCGAAACTGCCTGGCAGGCCGGCGGCACTTGTGCAAAGACACCAGCGGCGTGGGCGTCAACCGGCCGGGGGCCTTTGCAGAGTACATCGTATTGCCGATGACCAATGTGTGGCACCACCGGCCGGATATCGACCGCGATGTGGCGGCAATTTTCGACCCCCTGGGCAACGCGGTCCACACCGCTCTGTCATTTCCAGTGCTGGGTGAAGATGTACTGATCACCGGGGCGGGGCCGATCGGAATTATGGCAGCAGCCGTCGCCAAACACGCCGGAGCGCGATTCGTAGTGATCACCGATGTCAACGACTATCGCCTCTCGCTGGCTAGAGATATGGGAGTCACCGTGGCGCACAATGTCGCCGGTACCGAGACGTTGCCCGAGTTGCAGCAACGATTGGGGATGAAGGAAGGTTTCGACGTGGGACTAGAGATGTCCGGCAATCCACAAGCCTTTCGCGATCTGCTAGCCAACATGGCTCACGGCGGAAAGATTGCCATGCTGGGTATTCCGGCCGAGCCCATTGCCATCGACTGGAACACGGTGGTCTTCAATATGCTAACGATCAAAGGGATCTATGGCCGAGAAATGTATGAGACGTGGTATCAAATGAGCGTCATGCTGGAAAGTGGTCTCAATATTCGTCCGGTGATCACGCATCGCTTTGCTGCCCACGAATTTGAACAAGGTTTTCAAGTTATGCTCTCGGGCAACTCAGGTAAAGTGATCTTGGATTGGAAGGATGTTTAAAGAAAGTGGCCCGACGCTCCGCCGTCGGTGTTGCTATTGAGGAAAGTAGCCCGACGCTCCGCCGTCGGTGTTGCTAGAGAGGATAAGAGAGGATATACGACGCGGAGCGTCGAGCCACATTACGCTAACCGAGAGCAAATATATATGCGCACTGCATTCCTCGAACATCTCTCCCAGCAGATCGATGCTATTCGCGAGGCGGGGACGTTTAAGCCTGAGCGAGTCATCGTGACGCCGCAGGATGCACACATCGAAGTCACCGGTGGCAAGCGTGTGCTTAACTTGTGCGCTAACAATTATCTGGGGCTGAGCGATCACCCCAAACTGATCCAAGCCGCCCAGGCCGCACTGGATCGTTGGGGCTTCGGTCTATCTTCAGTGCGCTTCATCTGCGGCACCCAGACGATCCACAAACAGCTCGAGCAACAACTCAGCGATTTCCTGGGGACCGAGGACACCATCCTCTACTCGTCCTGTTACGACGCCAACGGTGGACTATTCGAAACACTGCTGGGCGATCAAGACGCCATCATCTCCGATGAACTGAACCACGCCTCGATTATCGACGGCGTGCGACTGTGCAAAGCGCAGCGTTTTCGCTACCGCAATAACGACCTGGCCGATCTAGAAGACAAGCTGGTCGAAGCGCGTAGTGCGCGCTTCCGCATGATCGCTACCGACGGTGTATTCTCGATGGACGGCAGCCTAGCCGACTTGGCGGGCATCTGTGAATTGGCCGACAAACACGATGCGTTAGTGATGGTGGACGATTCGCACGCAGTGGGCTTTGTGGGTGCGCGGGGTCGCGGCACGCACGAGCACTGCGGCGTATTGGAGCGGATCGACATCCTCACTGGAACGCTCGGCAAGGCGCTCGGTGGAGCCAGCGGCGGCTACACCAGCGGCCGCTCTAAGATCGTCCAACTACTACGCCAGCGTTCGCGCCCCTATCTGTTTTCCAACTCGTTGGCTCCGCCCATTGTCGCCGCGTCGCTGCAGGCGCTGGAGATGCTCAATCAATCCACAGAATTGCGCGACAAGCTAGCGGCCAACACCGCATTTTTCCGCCAAGGCATCCAGCGGACTGGCCTGCAAGTTCTGCCGGGCGAACACCCCATCGTTCCAATCATGCTGGGCGATGCCGCGCTGGCTGGTCAAATGGCCGAGGTCATGCTGGATAAGGGCGTGTATGTGATCGGTTTTTCCTATCCCGTAGTCCCTCAGGGCAAAGCTCGCATCCGCACGCAGATCTCCGCCGCGCATACGAAGGATGACTTGACATTTGCCATTGAAAAATTCGCCGAGTCCAAAGCTGAACTCGGAATTTAAACGGTCTCCCCGTAGAACGGGCACTCCTGCCCGTTTAGAAGTGTAGAACGGGCACTCCTGCCCGTTTAGAAATGTAGAATAAGCACTCCTGCCCGTTTATACCCCACAACATTTCGTGAACCTTTCCCCTATCGATTTTCTTGCACGAGCTCTGCTCGCACTGGATCTTCTCCCTCTGGGAGAGGTCGAGCCTAAGCGAGGGAGAGGGCATCTGGCCGAAAATATCAATCAGGCTCACATCAATTCCCACGCAACATCGCGCCACACATTTCATCGTCGAGTTCACACAAGTTGCGACCGCGGAGACGTGTCGCGCGCTGGTAAAGTTTGGCTCTCGGTCGCGGATGCACGCAGGGATGATGCAACGTGCGGTGCACGGCTTCCTGGGGTTGCGCTTGGCTCGCTGACGCTCGCCGGCGCTCCACCTCAGGCTATCCAAATCCTCAGCTATGCTGCTAAAGGCAAGATGTAAGATGTAAGATGTAAGATGTAAGATGACGAATGGAACTATGAGATTGCAGCGAGGTAAATAGGAAACTCGAGAGCCTATTTGCGAACGACTCCGTAGCAACCTCATGGTCGGCGAGCAATAGGGTCCCCGCGCAATCGCATTGGTTGCGTTCCACCACCCGCCTTCGTCGTGGACCGCTCCGCCGGTCCTTGCTTCGCTAGCCCGCCTTCGTCGTGGAC
>CAKQNH010000053.1 GCA_934255105.1 uncultured Pirellulaceae bacterium | reverse complement strand
CATCATGATTTGAGTATCGAAGCTGGCGCAGACTTTACGCAGACAACTGCCACCGCAACTGCCGGGAATAATTTACATGTCATCACCGGCGGGACGCAACGTCTGACACTCCTCTCCGCCGACCACCTAACACTCGATGCTGGTGGCGATATTCTCGATAACAATAGCGCCGATACTCTAAACCTGCGTGGAATTAGCTTGCATATTGCGGCGGGCGGAATGATTGGAGGTGCGGATTTGGCCAATGCACCCGATGCTAATAGCCATGCCCTCGATATAGCCGTGGACACCATCGCGGCTCGGAGCCTTCACGGGATCTATTTACAGCAGCTCGCTCAAGCAGGTGATCTAACGCTCGACGATCTCGTAACGTCGGCTGGCCCAATTAAGGTTGTCGTCCGCGGCGGCGATCTGATAGTGAACGATGGGGCCGATGGAGATGGCGTCGGAGTTCGCACTGCAGATGCCAGCGACATTTTGCTCTGGGCCAGTGCGAACCTGGACATCAATTCTCAAGTGCTCAGCGCTGGTGGCCATGTTAGTTTGCAAGCGGGCGTGGATGTGAGCCTGGCTGCTGGGGTCAGCACGACGGCTAGCGGCAGTGTGTATCTTGCCGGCCGCGATGTGATCATCGACGCGACGATCGATACGGTTGGTGGCGACCAACTGCTATCCGCTACTCGCGATTTGCAAATCAACGCGGCGCTGACTAGCACCACTGGCAGCATTGGGCTAATAGCCGGTCGCGATCTTGCCCAAACTGTGAATGTCACTGCTGGCAGCGACGTGCTGATCGATGTTGGCCGAGAGTACACGCAAAGTAGTGCTACCAACACGACCGCCGGCCAGACGATTCAATTGACCAGCGGCGGAAGCCAGCGACTCGCGTTGCTTTCAGCCAGTCACATTGCGCTCGATGCGGGCGGAGACATTCTCGATAACAATGGTGCCGACACATTGAACTTGCGCGCCAATAGTCTGCGCATGGTTTCGGGAGGAGTCATCGGCGGAGCTGATTTGGCCAACGCACCCGACGCCAATGCAAATGCGCTGGATTTGGAAGTCGGCACGCTGGCCGCCCGCAGTGCGAGTGGGATCTATGTGCAGGAACTGTCCAGCGGCGGCGATTTGACGATCGGGCATGTACAAGGTTCAGCAGCGATCGCAGTGCAGCAAGTTTGCTTTAACAGCACAATGTCGGCTTTGACCGCTGGCGACGGCGATCTGCAACCGCTCGACGATCTAGAAGCAGCGGCTGGCCCTATTAAAGTTGTCGTCCGCGGTGGCGATCTGATAGTGAACGATGGGGCCGATGGAGATGGCATTGGAGTTCGCACTGCAGATGCCAGCGACATTTTGCTCTGGGCCAGTGCGAACCTGGACATCAATGCTCGAGTTCTCAGCGATGGCGGCCATGTCACTTTGCAAGCGGGCATGTATGTAGATCTTGACGCAACCGTGAGTACTACGGCTAGCGGCAGCGTGTATGTTGCCGGTCGTGACGTGATCATCGACGCAGCCATCGATACGGCCAGCGGCGATCAACTGCTATCTGCCACTCGCGGTCTACAAGTCAACGCGGCGCTGACCAGCACCGCTGGCAGCATTGGTCTGTTAGCCGGTCGCGATCTCACTCAAACCGACAATGTCATCGCCGGAAGTGATGTATTGATTGATGTTGGCCGAGATTACACGCAAAGTAGCGCTACCAGCACGACCGCCGGCCAGACGATTCAATTGACCAGCGGCGGAAGCCAGCGAATCGCACTGCTTTCAGCCAGTCACATTGCGCTCGATGCGGGCGGAGACATTCTCGATAACAATGGTGCCGACACATTGAACTTGCGCGCCAATAGTCTGCGCATGGTTTCGGGAGGAGTCATCGGCGGAGCTGATTTGGCCAACGCACCCGACGCCAATGCAAATGCGCTGGATTTGGAAGTCGGCACGCTGGCCGCCCGCAGTGCGAGTGGGATCTATGTGCAGGAACTGTCCAGCGGCGGCGATTTGACGATCGGGCATGTACAAGGTTCAGCAGCGATCGCAGTGCAGCAAGTTTGCTTTAACAGCACAATGTCGGCTTTGACCGCTGGCGACGGCGATCTGCAACCGCTCGACGATCTAGAAGCAGCGGCTGGCCCTATTAAAGTTGTCGTCCGCGGTGGCGATCTGATAGTGAACGATGGGGCCGATGGAGATGGCATTGGAGTTCGCACTGCAGATGCCAGCGACATTTTGCTCTGGGCCAGTGCGAACCTGGACATCAATGCTCGAGTTCTCAGCGATGGCGGCCATGTCACTTTGCAAGCGGGCATGTATGTAGATCTTGACGCAACCGTGAGTACTACGGCTAGCGGCAGCGTGTATGTTGCCGGTCGTGACGTGATCATCGACGCGACGATCGATACGATTGGTGGCGACCAACTACTATCCGCCACTCGCGATCTACAAATCAATGCGGCGCTGACCAGCACCGCTGGCAGCATTGGACTATTAGCTGGCCGCGATCTTGGGCAAACTGCGAATGTCACTGCCGGCAGCGATGTATTGATTGACGTGGGCGGAGACACGACGCAGAGTAACAGTACCAACATCACCGCTGGGGATACGATTCAGTTAAGCAGTGGAGGTACGCAGCGCCTCGCGCTGCTTTCAGCCGACCACATTGCGCTCGATGCGGGCGGAGACATTCTCGATAACAATGGTGCCGACACATTGAACTTGCGCGCCAATAGTTTGCGAATGGTAGCGGGCGGCATCATCGGCGGGGCTGATTTGGCCAACGCACCCGACGCCAATGCACATGCACTCGATTTGGAAGTTGGCACGCTGGCCGCGCGGAGTGCGAGCGGCATCTATGTGCAGGAGTTGGCCGGCGGCGGCGATTTGACGATCGGGCATGTACAAGGTTCGGCAGCGATCGCAGTCCAGCAAGTTCGCTTTAACAGCACAATGTCAGCTTTGACCGCTGGCGACGGCGATTTGCAACCGCTCGACGATCTAGAAACGTCGGCTGGCCCTATCAAAGTTGTCGTCCGCGGTGGCGATCTGATAGTGAACGATGGGGCCGATGGAGATGGCATCGGAGTTCGCACTGCAGATGCCAGCGACATCTTACTCTGGGCCAGTGCGAATTTGGGCATCAATGCTCAAGTGCTCAGCGCTGGCGGCCATGTCAGTTTACAAGCAGGCGTGGACGTGAGCCTAGCTGCTGCGGTCAGCACTACGGCTAGCGGCAGCGTGTATGTTGCCGGTCGTGACGTGATCATCGACGCGACGATCGATACGATTGGTGGCGACCAACTACTATCCGCCACTCGCGATCTACAAATCAATGCGGCGCTGACCAGCACCGCTGGCAGCATTGGACTATTAGCTGGCCGCGATCTTGGGCAAACTGCGAATGTCACTGCCGGCAGCGATGTATTGATTGACGTGGGCGGAGACACGACGCAGAGTAACAGTACCAACATCACCGCTGGGGATACGATTCAGTTAAGCAGTGGAGGTACGCAGCGCCTCGCGCTGCTTTCAGCCGACCACATTGCGCTCGATGCGGGCGGAGACATTCTCGATAACAATGGTGCCGACACATTGAACTTGCGCGCCAATAGTTTGCGAATGGTAGCGGGCGGCATCATCGGCGGGGCTGATTTGGCCAACGCACCCGACGCCAATGCACATGCACTCGATTTGGAAGTTGGCACGCTGGCCGCGCGGAGTGCGAGCGGCATCTATGTGCAGGAGTTGGCCGGCGGCGGCGATTTGACGATCGGGCATGTACAAGGTTCGGCAGCGATCGCAGTCCAGCAAGTTCGCTTTAACAGCACAATGTCAGCTTTGACCGCTGGCGACGGCGATTTGCAACCGCTCGACGATCTAGAAACGTCGGCTGGCCCTATCAAAGTTGTCGTCCGCGGTGGCGATCTGATAGTGAACGATGGGGCCGATGGAGATGGCATCGGAGTTCGCACTGCAGATGCCAGCGACATCTTACTCTGGGCCAGTGCGAATTTGGGCATCAATGCACAAGTGCTCAGCGCGGGTGGCCATGTTAGTTTGCAAGCGGGCGTGGATGTGAGCTTGGCTGCTGGGGTCAGCACGGCGTCCAGCGGCAGCGTGTATGTTGCCGGTCGTGACGTGATCGTTGACGCAGCCATCGATACAGCCAGCGGCGACCAATTGCTATCTGCCACTCGCGATCTACAAATCAATGCGGCGCTGACCAGCACCACTGGCAGCATTGGACTGTTAGCCGGTCGCGATCTTGGGCAAACTGCGAATGCCACCGCTGGCAGCGACATGCTTGCACTCGTCGGTCGCAACCTGACTGCCGGCAGCGGCGGCTTTACGGCCGACCAGAATCTGATATTCCAGACGGGCAGCAACAGCATCCGCGGCACGATGAGTCTGGGGACGATTGCGGCAAAACAGGCATTGCTCACCGCCAGCGGAGATATTCTCGATGGCAATGCGGCTGGTCTGAACGTGCAAGCCACTGCGCTAAGCATGCGCGCAGAGGGAATTGGCACGCATGCCGATCCGCTCGACATGGCCGTTTCAACAATCGCCGCCGAATCCGACACTGGCATCTATGTGCGTCAGTTGTCCAGGGACTTGAAGATCGGTCACGTTGACGCAGGGACGGTAAGGATTGCCGTGCAACAGGTCCATTTCAATAGCAGCCTGTCGGGTGTTGCCCGCGAGTTGGGAGCAGCAGGTCTGGATGATCTAGAAACACAGATAGGGCGAGGACTCGATGCTCCGGCAATCGAAGTGATCGTTGTCGCGGGTAATCTGACTGTCACTGATGGTCTGGACACCGATGGTCGCGGAGTGCTGGTTCGGCAAGATGGTGCGATCGTGTTACAGACCGGTCAAGCGGGGAGCATCGCCCTGCAGACGGGAATAGAAACGCGCGGAGTCGGCACATCTGGGAGCATCGAACTCAGCGCGGCCGGGGCGATTGACGAATTGGCGCGCGTGACGGGAGGGAACGTTTCCGATGCGACGGTCATTGCTCAGAGCCTCAATTTGCACGCGGGGCAACATGTCCATCTGCATAATGTGGTTGTCGATACGCTCTCTGCTCAGGTTGGTGCCAACGGAAGCTTGCAGGACCGTTGGCAACAGACCAATGCGCTGGCTAATGACAGAGGGGATGATTTTTTAGATCAGTTGGGAGCCAGTCGACAAAGCTACGCGGAGTCGTCCGGAGTGATGACGGAGGTGAATCGCAGCGTTAGCGATACTCGGCTATCGGCCATTCGCGAGAGCTACGCTGAGATAGCTAGGCAATTCCGCTTTGAAGACACTTATCAGGGGCAGTATGCGTTGTTTCTGCGCAACACGAAGACGCTGGATGTGCTGGAGGCAATAGCAGGAGCGGCTAGCGGCAGCCCGCTGGCGACAGCGGCACCGACGATCTACATTGAGACGCTTGGGGCGGAGGCGGATCTAAACGTCCTCGGCACGATCGGCACCCATAGTGCGACCGCCACCGAGGGAGGCATTGTATTGGTGGCCGGGCGCAAGCTGAATATGAACGGTGCATTGGAGACCGAGTCGCGACTGGCCAGCGATGTATTCCGCACGCAACGCATCGAACGCATCGGCGACGGGCAAACTCAGAATGCCATGGGGCAAGCTGCTGTGGCATATCTTAGCGGCCAGGCTTTCGATGGCGGTGATGGTCTAACTCCTCAGGATCCTTGGCTAACTTCGACGCAGTTTGTCATTCGCGACCAATCGGCGGGGCTGTCCGCTTTGGCTGAGGATTACCGGACGCATGTCTTTCAGCGAGTGGTGGCGCAGTATGGCTTCGCGGGAGAAGCGGGCTTTGTGACCTTTGTGGGTTACGCTGATGGTGAGATTCAGCAATTTGATGTACTGGGAGAATCGGGCGCACGGACAAAGAGGCTTGACCAAACCAATAGTCTCGATCAATCGTCGCTCTCAGCGGCTTCTCAGTCATTGGGGCAAGCCACGGCGTTTAGCCGAGCGACGGCTTTTGACCCGCGGTTCTTGGATGCGAATCAGGAGCTCGCGACTGTCGCCGTCGCTCGTCGTGCAGCAGATTTCTTTCTGTTTGAGAATGCGGCCGCCGATCAAGCCAGTGACATCAGCGATCTGACGGTCCAGTCGTTTCAAATCGGCAACGTCTTCGCCTTAGGAGCTCAAGGCGCAACCGAGATGCCACATGATCCCGCGCCAGTTCAGCCGCCTGATATTAGTAACGTGGTGGCCATGCCATTATTGAGTAATCCGGTGCAATTGGTCCGCAATGATGTTGAATTGCTGAGCATCCCAGAACGCAACATCGAGATTGCCATCTATCGAGTCTATTTCGATGATGAGAATCAGAATGGCCAAGCCGACCTGGACGAATTGCCAAGCGAGCAGGAGGTTCTGGCAGCGGAGGTGGTCGAGCCGGAGTCCGAGCATATCGAAGCAGAGCGCGTAGCGCCGCACCAGCGCATCAAGGTTGGCCTAGTTAGAACCGAATCGGGAGGGTCTCCAACTGCGGAGGATATCGAGGAGCTGAAGAACGAATTGCTGAATGATCCGCAGCGCCCTAGCGGTGCGTATGCGATCATTGAAAAAGGGCTGGATGACAAAGAGGTCGTGCTAGATATATTTTCCGTACGCGATATCGAAGACGCCGACAATTCGACTGGCGTAGATGTCGAACGGCCGTTGATTCAGCTTCCAGGCTCGGAGGCCGAGCAAGGTCGGCCGCAGAGTCAGCCACAACCCAGCGATCAGTCAAGTGTGCCTAGCGAATCGCGCTTTACACATGCCGCGTTGATTGCCAGTTCGCTGTGGTTCCTGCGGGTGAGCAAGCAAACCGAGATTATATCTCCAGCGTCGATCACTACTCCAACTGCGGACGCGCCCATCGCCTTTGATCGCAGGGCGCGGCGACGGCGGCGGTTTCAACGCTACCACGCACCATTGAGCACCGGAGATTCGCAATGAACCATTGCATTGAATGCAATTTCCCACTCGACGACGGACTGTTGGTCTGTCCGCAGTGTGGTGTTGAAAATCCGCCTGTCGACGAATCGCAGGGGACTGTCGACATGACGGGTGACATGACGGGCGACAAGCAGACCGTCGACGCAGGGCTAACAGAACTCGATGAGGCAGACGACTTTGATTTTGGCACGGCCTATCCCACCGTGGACGATGATATTTCAAAGACCTTGGATGCGGGGGATGCCACTCGGGCCACGCTACCGCATGACTTCCATGCTCTTCGCGATGGCAAGCGCGTCACAGTCAACGCTTTTGGAATGCCCGACGATCCGCCGAAAGAGGCAGCCGACGACGACGATCCGGAGGGTACGGTCGCGCTCGGCCCCACAGACGTAACCGATGAGGCTGGCGGCAAGACCGTTATCTATGAGTCGACCGCCAGTGGTAGTTCGACATTGCGTGCCAGTTCCGCCTCGGGTACTGAGGGACGTCTGAAGCGGTTATGGGAAGGCGTGGCCGGTTCGAGCCTGAATCCGATGCACTCACTGCACGCAGTCGGATTGCAAGCTTCTGAGTCGATCTTCCAGCGCGTGGCGACGCGTCGCGTGGCCGATGCCAGCGTGTCGGATGAGGTGGCCGCCGACTATCAGATCATCGACAAACTCGGCGAAGGGGCGATGGGGATCGTCTTCTCCGCTCGCCAAACTGCCGTCGATCGCATCGTAGCCATCAAGACGGCCAAGCCGAATTTTCAGTCCAATGAAGAGAGTCGCCGCAGGTTCTTGTACGAAGCGCACATTACCGCTGACCTGGATCACTCCAACATCGTCCCCATCCACGAACTGGGGGCCAGCGAAGAGGGCATGCTGTTCTATTCGATGAAGCTCGTGCAGGGGACCGAGTGGAGTCGCGTGATGCACAAGCAGACGCGTGAAAAAAACCTTGAGATCTTCATGAAGGTTACTGACGCGATGGCCTTCGCTCACTCGAAGGGAGTTATTCACCGCGACCTCAAACCAGAAAACACCATGCTCGGTCGCTTCGGTGAAGTGTTTGTTACCGACTGGGGAACAGCCATCAACCTGGACAAAGATACAACCTACTTAGCCCAACCGGCTGCTCAGGGGGACAGGTTTCTATTTGTCAAAGATAGCAGTCATTTCGTCCGCGGTGATTCCATCGTGTTGCAAGACGATGTCGAAGCCTACGACCGCGCACAAATCATAAGCATAGATGAAGTCGATCCCAATCGACTCTATCTGCGCAAGAAACTGACGCGAGACTACCAGCCGTCAGAACAACTGCGAGTCGTCAAGGCGATGAACCTAGCGGGTACGCCATGTTATATGGCTCCGGAAATGGCGGGGCACCAGCTTCCTAAGATTGGCAAGACCAGTGACATTTACATCCTTGGTGCAATTCTTTACGACCTAATAACAGGCAAACCACCGCACACCGGCACCTCTGTAACGCACTGCCTACGCGCCGCCTTAGAAAACAGACCAGCCATCGTCGTCAGCGATGATCCGCTGATGAAGATTGCATTGCGGGCCATGGCGACAGAGCCAGCGGAGCGGTATCAATCGGTTGAGGAGCTGCAAGATGCGGTGCGCGAGTATCGCCGCCACGCCGAGAGCATCGCGCTCACAGAGAGATCGGACGAACTGTTAGAGCAAGCGACTGAGAAGAGGGACTACGCAGCGTTTTCGCGGACTCTATTTGGCTATCGCGACGCTATCGATTTGTGGCCGGACAATGCTCGAGCCGCCAGTGGGCTGAAGAAGGCCCGGCTCGCCCTTGGACAAGCGGCCTTCTCTCAAGGTGACTATGACCTCGTGTTGCAGACGCTCGAGCGTAGCGAGCCCGAGGAGCTGGCGTTGATCGAGCGCTCGACTGCAGCCAAGAAGAAAGCCGAAGGACGGGAAGCCAGTCTCAGGCTCTTGCAGAGAGTGGTAGCGGTCGTCGTTCTGTTGGCAATTATCGGCCTCTCCAGCTTGGCTTGGCTGGCCAACCATCAAAAGAACTTGGCCATCGCTGCTCAGGAACGTACAGAGGATGCGCGAAAAATTGCCGTCCAAGCTGTCGAGCAGGAAAAGCAAGCTAGGGAGCAGGAGACACAAGCCAAGTTGGCCGCGCAGGAGTCAGAACAGAAGGCCACCGATGCGTTGCAAGAAGCGGACGACCAGCGGCTGAAAGCCATCGCTTCGGCCCAAGAAGCGGAACGCCAAGAAGGACTGGCTAAGATGAGCGCAATGCTGGCCAAGCAGGAACAGGAGCGAGCCGAAGAGGAAGAACGCCGAGCGGAGGCTTCCGCCGTATTGGCTCACCGCCGCTCCGCCCAGATCCAACTCGGTGAATACAATTCGTCGCTGGCTCTCGCCAAGTCGCAAATCGAAGCGTTTGATCTAGCGGCGGGCGCTAGAAACCTGAACCGCCTGAGCCAAATGTTTGGGCTGGGATCAGCTACGCCAGACGAAAAACAGAGCAGCGTTTTCCTCGGCAACACTCCGCAAATCGACTCGTGGGGCTGGCAGCGGATCGAGCTGCTAGGAAATTTCGACTTGCCCAAAACACACATCGGTGCCAACCAAGTCAGCACCCAAATTAGCGCGTCGGCCTACTCACCTCAAACAAATCATGCCGTGGTGGGAACCAAAGATGGACTGGTGCAGCTCCTGAAATACGATGCGGGAGAACTTCAAGCGTTGCGTCAAGTTGTCGAAACCGACGCCGCTATCTTGGCTGTGGCGATCTCTCCCAATGGCCAAGAAGTTGTCTACAGCTACCTCCGCGACGGACAGAGTGGAGTCAATCGATGGGATGTCTCACAAGGCTCTTCTCAACCCGTGGCTGCCACTCAAAAGCGATCCTTTCAAGCCTTTTGCTACTCGCTGGACGGACAACAATTGGTCGGTGGAATCAACGGAGGACTCTGGCTGTGGGATTGCGGTGACGAATGGTATACGCGTTCAGAACCCAAATTTCGCGTCAACATCCGCGGTCGGTTGACCAATCTGCAATCGATCGATTCACAGCACACTTTATTGACCGCTCGCTTTCAAGACCAGCCAACTCTGGTGGGAATACTCGACCACGCAGCGCAGGCTATTCAATTGCTCGAAACTCGCGAAACGTTGCCTGCTGAGATCCGTAGCGTGCTTCACACACGAGTCGATGATCAGGTTGTATTGGGGCTGGCCGACAATCGCGTGATGGTCGGCAGGCTCGCGCCCAAATCGTCGACAATTACCGGGCTAGTTGAGCTGGCTGAGATACATCGCGCACCGGTCACCCACATGGTCAGCAACGGTGTCGATCGACTCATTACAACTAGCCAAAGTGAGCCGGTAGCGCATGTGTGGCACTACGTGCCGGAAGTGCAGGTTTGGGAATACGAAACCTACCTCACTGGAACTCCGAATAACATCGCGGGGGTGGGGCTGTTCGGGGCTGACCGAATCATGGCCGTCGATACTCAGGGGACATCGATCGTATGGAATGTCGATCGCCAAGAACAGCGGCGACGCATGGAGCGCACCACCGCTGGGCAAGTGGTCGAATATCTCGCCCCGGTGCAGGCGGTTATTGCTGGCCCCAGCAACGGACAGGCACTGGCCATCGATAGCAACGGCGTAGTAGACCTGTGGAGTCTGGCGAACGGGCGCACCATACCGATCGACGGCAAGCGCTGGAGCTACATCGGACACACGCCGGGGGCGGTGCTGGTCAATTCGGCCATCGATTATGAACGGTCTGTGGTGGTGACTGCGGCTTCGCTAAAGAATGCGGACAGAAAATATAGCTTGGACCCGACGCAAGTTTGGGAGTTCTGCAGTTGGGACGCTCAGACCGGCACCATGCTGCGACGCTGGACTGCACCCAATCGTGAGCTCCGCAATGCTGATGCACTCGAGACGCGGCGCGAATCGATCGAGCAACGCATTTCGTTAGTGGATGGTGGACGTCAGTTGCTGTTTGCTAGCGATAGTGAAACCCGTCTAATCGATCTGGCCAGCGGTGAGCAAACGTTCAGCCGCAGCGACTTCGGCAGCTACTTCGCGGTTTCCAATCCAGCCACAGCAGGGCTGACGATGTTGGTCAAACGCTCGGGGGCCGTGCGACTGTTCAACGTACACGAACCGACGACGTGGGATCTCTCCGGCATGCGCAATTTCAGCTTGGCTGATCCCAGCGATACGCCATTGCTAGGTGTGTGGTCCGACGATGGCCAGCGATTTTATCTATCGTTTGCGACCGGAGCGCTGGCGGTCTTTGTGTGGGACGGAACGGATCTCAAGCTAGACTGGTCGACGCGGTCGTTCAGCGGTCGAGTCACCGCCGATGTCAATGTCGATGTCGATACCGAAGCGATCCATGATGCCCTGTCGGTCGATCGCGGGCGCATTCAGTCCCCATTGGATATTGACCTAGCAGTCAGCGGAGCACGGGGGGACGAGACGTTGCATATAGTTACTCGCAAACGCGGTGTTAGACCGGCTACCAAATTGGTTTCGCTGAGTTTTACTGCCGCGCAATCGCATCCCAAACTGATCCGAGCGATTGAGGAAACAGGGGTCCGCTGGCTGCAAGTTGCAGACAACCAACCCGCTCGGCTGGTCGAACGCATCCATGGCAGTTTAATCATCGACGCGAGTCGCATACGTTCGCGCATGCAGTTCGACCATCAGACTTATGTCTCCACCACAGCGGGCAACGTGTTAGCCTTGACCGACGGATCGACCGACGTAACTAGCTTTGGTCGCACACGATTTATCTCGGCAACCGGCAATCCGCAAGGGACTGCACTATGGACGCTGCTGGAAGATGGCGCGATTTGGAAGTTCACATCCGTGGCGGATGGCGGGAGTTGGACGCGGATGAGCTACTCGGCGTTGGGGGTCAGCAGCATCACGTTATCACCCGATGAGCAGCAAATGCTGATTTTGGAGCAGGGGCAAGGGAGGCTGCTGGACGCCGCATCGGGCAAGCTGATACGAGAGCTTGGCCAGGTTCGTGGAGCCGCTTGGGATCCTGCTGCCCCTGCGCGACTGGCAGTTTGCCGCGGCGACGGCGATCTGGAGGTCATCTCGCCAGAGCAGACGCTAAAGCTGCCCGCGCGACCGCTGATGAGCGCCGACGCTAAGCTCATACAACTGAGTTTTTTCAATGAGACCTGGGCCGATCCAATTCGACCCGCCCGGCAATTCCTGCTGATTCACAGCGAAACGGCTGATAAGGGTGAGATGGAGCTTGTGCCGATCGACCCGGCCCCGGCAGGCGCACCGGACAATGCGGCCGTCAGCGTCGATCTTCCGTTGCATTCACGGGTGGTAGCATCTCCTACAGAGAATATTCTAGTTACCGGCTCACCGGGCGGGACGGTGACAGTTTGGTTTGCAGCCCCGTCGCATGATCTAAAACCCAGGCAATTGTTCGATTTGGAAGGGCATCGCGGAGAGCAACTCACATGTGTAACTTTTTCCAGCGATGGGCGGACCATCATCACGGCTGATACCAAGAATCGATTGTACGCCTGGCTATCGCGCGACCCGCTGGTGAAGCAGCGGACGGAGAATTAGCCCGCTAAGCACCGTCCGACTGTCTCACGATGTGGTATGGTCTTTTGCGTCACACAAGCTAAATTGGAAATGGACCTGAACTCGAAATTCCGACCCTAGCGAAAACCTGCCCTGTCGTGCTGCCTACCATTCGAACCTTCTGCAATACGGATGTTTCCGCGCTCTGCAAAGTATGGAACGCGCATTACGGTGATTTAGGGGCCGAATGTCGGATGACGCCGCTGCAGTTGGAATTGGCCACGCTGGCCAAGCCCTACTTCATGGCCGAAGATCTGCTGGTAGCCGAATATGACGAGCAGCCGGTTGGCTT
>CAKQNH010000052.1 GCA_934255105.1 uncultured Pirellulaceae bacterium | reverse complement strand
ACGATCTAGACAATGTGCTTTACGAAATAGCCAACGAAAGCGCTGTACCAGGTTCGACGCAGTGGCAGTACGACTTGTTCGAATGGTTTAATCCAGTGAGCGGAGACGTGGTGAGCACTGGATCCATTTCCAGCAGCGAAGCTTCCCATGCCTTCACTCCTCCTTTTGTGGGGCCAGCGGTGTTGTATCTGAAAACAGCAAGTGCAGGTTGAATCATCGAAAACTTATATCCCATGCTTGAACTACCCATCGATGGGCAACTGCCTGACATACTAGCCCTGCTGCAAGCCCATAATTGTTTGATCGTCGAGGCGCCTCCTGGAACCGGGAAAACTACTCGTGCAGCCCCTGCCCTATTGCCGCTGGCCAATGCAGACCCAGTTCGGTTAGCTCCATCTCAAATAGATCCAACGCTGGCCAACCATAGCGGCTTTCCCAAAGGCAAGGTGCTGTTGATCCAACCCCGCCGCATCGCCGCGCGCGCCGCGGCGACACGCATTGCTGCAGAATTGCAAACGCCGCTGGGTCAATTGGTCGGCTATCAAGTTCGCTTCGATGCTCGCGTCTCGGCTGCCAGTCGCCTGATTGCGATGACTCCAGGGATTTTGCTGCGGCGTCTGCAGAGCGATGGCGTCCTGGCCGATGTGGCCGCGGTCGTACTGGACGAGTTCCATGAGCGCTCACTCGAGGTTGATCTACTGTTGGGCATGCTGCGTCGATTGCAGCAGGAGTTGCGTCCCGAACTGCGATTGATGTTGATGTCCGCCACACTGGATAGTCGGTTAGTGCAAAACTATCTGGATCACCCACCAGTGGTTTCCGTGACGGCTCGCACATTTCCAGTGCAAAAGCACTTTAGCCGTTTCCAGCCCACGCTTACGCGCGGCCGCACGTTCTCTAGTCCCAGCCGAAGCAGTCCCAGTCGCCGGATTGTCGAACAGTGCATCAGCACGACTCGGCAAGCAGCGAGCAGTCACCCTGGAGATATTCTCGTGTTTTTGCCCGGCGTTGGCGAGATACATCAAGTCGCTCGCGAGTTGCAGTTTGATGCAGATCGCGAGGGTTGGCACCTGTTAAAGCTGTATGGCGACCAACCCTCCGACGAGCAGGATCGCGTGTTGGCCCCCAGTTCCCAACGGAAAGTAATCCTGTCAACCAACGTGGCCGAAACGTCGCTGACCATCGAGAACGTGCGCATCGTTGTCGATAGTGGCTGGGCGCGAGTCCAGCGATTTGATCCCGCGGTGGGTTTGAACATGCTCGTGCTGGAACCCATTCCCAATGCGTCGGCGGAACAGCGCGCTGGTCGCGCCGGACGGACCGACTCGGGAGTGTGCTATCGCTTGTGGGACGAAATCACCGGCCGCTCGCGACCCGCCTTCCTGGAACCAGAGGTGCTGCGAGTCGACTTGACGGGAGCCGTGTTGCAATTGCTATGCTGGGGCGAAGCGAACGTAGCGGACTTCCCCTGGCTGACTCCCCCTACACCTCAGGCGTTGGAGCAAGCTCTGCAAACATTGCAGTTGTTGGGTGCCGTGACAGAGCACCGGCAGGTCACGCAGCTTGGCCGGCGGATGAACGAATTGCCCGTGCAGCCTCGTCTAGCGCGCTTGCTATTAGCAGGGGACGCAGCGGGCATCACGCGTTCTGCCGCCTTGGCTGCCGCTTGTTTGAGTGAGCGCGACATCTTCGATCGCAGGGCGGCTCGAGCAACTGGCGGCGATGCGACGGCCGAATGCGATGTGACGCGGCAAGTGATCGCGCTGCAGCGATTCTCTCAAGGTCGACAAGCGGACTCGTCGGGCGAACCGATCAAAGCTGGCGCTGCGCAGCATGTGCTCCGCGTCGCGCGTCAATTGCAGTCGCTGCTCGGCAATGCGGCCGCAGATTCAAATGCAAGTTCGCACGAAGCTGTGGATGAGCAGGACCAAGGCGAATTGTTGCGTCAAGCTCTGCTGGTCGCTTTTCCCGACCGTTTGGCACTACGCCGCACGGCAGGCCAGCCACGTGGCCTGATGGTCGGTGGTCGCGGTGTGAAGCTGGACGATGCTTCGAGCGTAAAAAAGAGCGAGTTGTTCCTGTGCCTAGACGTCGATGCCGGTGGTAGCGAAGCACGCGTGCGGAAAGCGTCGGCAATAGAAGCTCAGTGGCTTCCGGATCACTTACTGACACAGCGAGATGAACGTTTTTTTCATCCGTCGGCTGAAGCGGTGGTCACGCGACGGCGCAATTTCTTCTTAGATTTAATGCTCAACGAAACGCCCATTGAAACTCCTGCCGATCAGCCAACTGCCGACCTGTTAGCCAAGGAGGCGGCGGGGCGATTCGATCGCTTGCTACCCCCCAAAGACAAAGCCTTGCAAAGCTGGCTAGCCCGCGTGAGGTGGTTGGCGAACGAATTGCCGTCCGCGCCACTTCCTTCGCTGGCAGCAGAGGAATTAGCCAAGCTGATTTCGGGCTGGTGTTTTGGAATGCGCAAGCTCGACGAACTGAAGCAGCTCCCCTGGCAGTCGCTATTACAGGCAGAGCTCAGCCCGGCGGGCCGCAAGCTGCTGGCTACCCAGGCCCCCGAGCACATTAAACTGCCCAGTGGACGCGAGGTTTTTTTGCAGTACGAAACCGGCAAGCCCCCTGTGTTGGCAGCCCGCATCCAAGAATTCTTTGGATGGTCGCAGACGCCTCGTTTGGCTGAGGGACGCGCACCGCTGCTGTTGCACCTGCTGGCACCCAACGGCCGCGTCCACCAGATCACTGATGACTTGGCCAGCTTTTGGAGCACGACCTATCCCGTGGTGCGGAAAGAGCTACGTGGCCGATACCCCAAGCATGCTTGGCCGGAAGATCCACTCTCCTAGCCAATATCGCCGCCCGTGACAACCGCGAAGCGCCGCCAGCCGCGCCAGCCGCGCCAGCCGCGCCAGCCGCGCCAGCCGCGCCAGCCGCGAAGCGGCGACAGCGTGTAGCTGCGGGCGTCAGCCCGCAGAATGCGTGGTATCCCGCACACCCCTAACCGCGAAGCGGCGACTAACCGCGAAGCGGTGACAGCAACCTTGTGCTACTGCCGCTGCCGCATCGCTTAATACCTTAATACCTTAATACCTTAATACCCGCCTGGTCCGTTGGCCGTTGGAGAAAAAGCGATGGGTTCCAGCCCCATTTCCTGGCGGGCCGCATCGAGCATGTCCCTTGTGCGACTGGCCCCGCAACGCGTGACTCCCAACGCGTATACCTGCTTGAGCGTCTGCCAGTCGCGTACGCCACCGGCCGCTTTGACCTGGACGCCTGGGCCAACATGGGCGAGCATCAATTGCAAGTCCTCCATTGTGGCACCCCCGCCGCCATAGCCTGTACTGGTCTTGACCCAGTCGGCGTGTAGCTCGCTGCAGATCTGGCACAGACGTATTTTGTGCGCATCCTGCAAGTAGGCATTCTCAAAAATAACTTTCACTTTGCGATCGGTGGCATGAGCGACTTCAATAACGCCGGCGATATCGCGCGTGACATAGTCCCACTGACCGCTGAGCACTTGGCTAATGTTGACCACCATATCGAGTTCTTGGCATCCGTCCGCGATAGCCTGCTCCGCTTCGAAGCGTTTGACGGAAGAGTGATGCCCACCATGAGGGAAGCCGATGGTGGTGCTGGGCTGCACGCTGGAGCCAGCCAGAATGGCCACGCAACGCTTTAGGTAATAGGGCAGAATGCATACGCTAGCCACGTCGTAGGCAAGCGCCAGTTGGCAACCCTCCTCCAACTGCCGTTGGTCCATGGTTGGGGTGAGCAGCGAATGATCGATCATCTTGGCATAGGTAGCGTAGGAGTCGTTCATCAGTAACACCTTCTGTAAGCGTCGATCTAAAAAGGTAGAACAATTGTCCCAATTGTTTGAGGCGGCAATTGTCCCAGTTGTTTGGGAACTTAAGCCATCCGTGCTGGCGAAACAATTGGGACAATTGTTCTACAATAGTTGCGAAATGGGAAGCTGTGGGGGCCGGGATGGCGGGAAGCTAGCTCCAAAGCTCATTCACCAGCGAGACAAGTTGGAGTCAAGGAGAGTTATGAGGTACAAAACGGGCAGGAGTGCCCGTTCTACGGTAAGGACACGTGGCTGCCATTTCGAAGTCGATGTAAGTCGAAGTAGGTCAATGAATAGGTGTTTTGCTGGGCTGTCCGGCAACTTCGCGGACCAACTTGGGGACGGCGTAACCGGGCAATTGCCGCTGCAGGTCGTGCATGATGGATATGGCTGCCGCGTCAGGCACGCCGAAATGCATGGCACCCTGCACTGGGTCTAGCTGATGCACGTAGTAGGGGAGCACTTGTTCATTGGCCAGCGACAGACACAAGGCGGCCTGCGCCTCGACGGAATCATTCACGCCGCGCAGCATGACGGCTTGATTCAGCAGCGTTGCGCCTGCTTGTCTTAACTGTCGCAGTGCCGTCTGGACAGACGAATCAATCTCGCGGGCATGGTTGAAGTGCAATACAAAGTATAGCGCCAGAGTGGACTGGCGAACCCACTGGAGCAGTTCGTCGCACACGCGCTGCGGGATAACCACCGGCAGACGCGTGTGGATTCTCAAGCGGCGAATGTGATCGATGTGTCCAATCTGCTGCGTCAACCAAGCCAGCGAGCTATCGGCCAGCGTCAGTGGATCACCGCCGCTGAGAATCACTTCGTCCAGCGACCGGTCGGTGGCGATGGTTTGCAGCGACTCCCCCCAGCCCTGCTTGCCGCGTGGAGCCGTGTGGTAGGGATAGTGTCGGCGAAAACAGTAGCGGCAATGGATAGCGCAGGTGCCTGTGGTGATCATCAAGACGCGGCGATCGTATTTATGCAACAGGCCCGGTTGTCGCTCGGCGGACTGATCCCCTACTGGATCGAGCCGGCCGTTCGGATCTGGCTCCAATTCCTGAGCGCCAGCCAAAACTTGTAGCAGCAGCGGGTCGCGTGGATTGCCCGGCTCCATGCGGCGGACATATTCCCACGGGACAAACACTGGGAAATCGCTCTCCGATTCTGGAATGGCCAGTTGGCTGGGCAGACCCACAGCGCGGCACAAATCAGCGCCGCTGCGAATTGCCTGCTTGAGCGCGGTTTGCCACGAGACTGGCTGTTCCGATGGCTGCTCAACCGACTGACCAACAGGCGGTTCAAGGGCCTGTTCGGTCGCCCGTTCATTGGGCAGTTCTAGAGGTGTGTTCGCTTTCGCAGGCAAAGTGGCTTCGACAGAGCGGTCGTTTGCGGCTAAAATCGGTGCCATCGCGCAGGCTCCTGTTCGTAGATCTCGGGGCGGATTTCCGTCGTTTTCAGCACATGCATTCGTTTAGTACCGATGAGGTTCTCTCGTGGTTAGTACCTACAAAACAAGCGACTTTAAAAAAGGCCTGAAGATTCAAATCGACGGCGACCCGTATGTAATGGTGGAAATGAACTTTGTAAAGCCCGGCAAAGGTAACGCTCTGTACAAATGCAAAATGCGGAATCTACTGCGCGGGACTATACTCGATCGAACCTATAAAGGGGGCGATGAACTGGAAGCAGCGGACTGTGAAGAGATTTCTGTGCAGTATTTGTACAAGCAGGGGGACACCTATGTGTTCATGCACAGCGAAACTTTCGAACAATATGAACTGACGGCCGAACAAATCGATGATGCGTGGAAGTATCTCAAGGATGGTATGAAATGTACCGTGATGCTCTTTAATGGTAACCCGCTGACGATGACTCCGCCGATCCACGTCGAACTCCTGGTAACGCAGTGCGAACCCGGAGCCAAGGGAGATACGGCCACGAACGTCACCAAGCCCGCTCTGGTCGAAACGGGTGCCGAGTTTACCGTGCCTGGCTTCATCAAAGAGGGAAATGTCCTCAAAATCGACACCCGCACCGGCGAGTATGTCGAACGCGTCAGCAGTTGATAGTTCATAATGGATCTATATCACAAGTCCGCGTCTGCCACACGCATATTGCATGGCGGGTGCGATCGCGGTCTCGCGGCCGGTTCATTTTTTTTCAAGGATCCTATGTCGATGAAGTGCTTTACAATTGCCTCGATGGCTCTGAGTGTTGGGATGGTAACCTCCAATATGGCGTGCGCGCAAGGGGGCGCAGCTCAAGCTATACGAGGCGCGGTGGCTGGGACCCAGCAAGCGGTTAACGAAAGCCAAGGCGAACTGACGGCAGGCCCTAAAGATAGCAAGGAAGTCGTAGCTCCAGGCAAGATCGACGCCGACGCGCCACGCGAATTTACCAAAACCGCGTCGGGACTCGAGTACCGCATTCTTCGCAAAGGGAGCGACAAAAAGCCGACTGCACGCGATACGGTCGTCGCTCACTACAAGGGTTGGTTGGATGACAAGACCGTTTTCGACAGTTCGTATCGCCGTGGCCAACCGATCCCATTTCCACTCAAGGGAGTGATCCCGGGTTGGACCGAAGGAATGCAGTTTATCGGCGAAGGTGGCATGATCGAACTTTCGATCCCGCATACTCTGGGTTATGGCGAACGCGGCACCCCAGGTGGTCCCATTCCCCCACGTGCACATTTGCATTTTGTGGTCGAGTTGCTGAAGGTCAAATAACCAGACTGGCTGACGATGGCGAGCGACGGGGCGAGAAGCTGGTCCGAGTGGTGCGATCGCATGATCAACCCACTGAAGTGGCCGGCCGCCTTGCTGTCCGCTGCCATAACTCCATTGCTGGCCTGGGGCTTACTCCTGTTGTTGGTGCGGGTTATTCGTGCGCCATTGAACATAGTCCCGTTCGCAATCGGAGGAGTTCTGTTCATTGCCCTCTGGCGACGCTGGTTGCGCGCCAGCCGCATTGGACGCTTTCTAATTACCGTTGAACACGAAGCGACCCATGCGCTGTTTGCTTTGCTGACCTGCCATCGCATACTCAGCTTCCATGCCTCGATGGGCAAAGGTGGGCAAGTCCGCATCGCGGGAGAAGGCAATTGGCTGATTGTCGTAGCGCCCTACTTTTTCCCAACCTCCGCGATTTTGCTATTTCTGCTGGCCTATCTCTTGCCGCTTCAAGGGCTGCTCCCTTGGCGCGGGCTGATGCTGGGAATGGCCTTGGCCTATCACATCGTTAGCACCTACCGGGAAACTCATAAGGATCAGACCGACATTCAGCATCTTGGCGTGCTCTTTTGTTGGCTGTTTCTGCCCGCGGCCAATCTAGCTGTGGTCGGCCTGCTGGTTTCATTCGCCCATGCTGGTTCTGATGGCTTGCACCAATGGCTGGCCGATGTGGCCGCGCCGCTACAGCTCGTATGGAGCTGGCTGGTGGGAGCTGGTTAAATCGGGGTTAGGAATAATGAATAATCTGAGCTCCACGATGTAGGACGCGCGGGGCGATGCCCACGCGGTTTAACGATGGGACGCGCGGCCAATGTGGCTCGACGCTCCGCGTCGGTACTGCCGGGGCGATGCCCCCGCGGCTCAGCGATGTGGGATGAACGGGGCGAGGCTAGCGTTGCCAACGGTCGCGCAGCGAATCTCGCATCTGCCGAAATACGGACGGCGATTGCGACCAAGATCCTCGCGAACTGGCAGGCTCGACCGGCGACATGTTAGCTTCCAACCTACCACTGCTCGTGGTTGCTGCTGCGCGTCTGTGGGCCAAACGCGCGACCGGTTGCGTCGTCGCCGCAGACGCCGCGGACGCCGCCGTCGCCACAGTCGCATGGGCGATACTCAGCGGCGACGTGACGCTGGGACCGACGCGCAGCAGGTATTGTCCCCAATGGCTATCGAGCAATCGCTCGGCAGGATAGATGTTCTTCTCTGCCAGTTTCTTCTGTACCACAAGCAGCTCGCCGCGCAGGTGATTGCGTTCGTCGGGTTGAAGAAAGGACTCAAACACTTGCACGTCATCGACCCACACTTTGCCGGGGCCGATCAGTTCGATTAGGACCGACAATTCGGCCACGCTTTCACTCGAAACGTCGCCGACATATAGGGTTGCAGGCTTGCGGCCCCAGTCGATAGCGATTGAGTTTGCGTTGTCGCCACGGCCGCCTAGCATCATGGAGCGTTCGAAGCGCTGGCCAGCGTGCGTGCGACCGACGACGGCCAGCTTGACGGCGAGTGGTTCGCCGACGGCCGGTGCGCGGAACCAAGCTTGGACGGCCAAGCGTCCCGTGCTAGGAGGTGCGATAGTCCGACTCTGGGCCCAAGCCGACATAGGAGCTTGACCGGTGTTCTCGAGTTGCAGACTGGATCCGCCCGAGTGTGGTAGGTCGCGTGACTCACCAATGGATACTTGTGGCAGCGTGGAGATGCTCCAACCCAACGGTTGGCCATCGCGAGTCCAACTCTCAAAGTCGCCGTCGATATTGGCCAACAGGCGTTGCTGGGCTAGATCGGCGGCCTGGGAGACCAGCACTTCTAGCTCGGCCAGTTCTTGCTCTATTCGTCGTGTGATAGCATCGCTGGCTGTGTGTTGAATACTGGTGATGCTCAACTGCGGATCGTCGATCTCGATTCCGATCAATTCGTATGGGGCCACGCTCAGCGACCATCGTTTGGTGTTGTCGTTGGCAGCCAGCACCGCGTCAGAGCCAGCCAAGATATGGGCCTGCACTTTGGAGCCCGAGGCTTGATAGCCTATCTCGAGAGTCTCTGGCCATGGGGCATTGTTGACGATCTGCAGGTAGGACTTGTTTTGATAGTGGCCCAGTCGCACACACAGGTTCGTCTCACGCTGTTGCAGGGGAACTGGTTGTAGCTTGATCGGCGGCAGTTCGCTGAGTGTTCGCGTTAGGCTATGTAGGTCATCTTCTTGGCCACTGAAAGGGAGCCAGCTACCATCGACCAGCAACAGCGGATCGTTGTGGAAGATCTGATTGACCAGCTTTTTCCGTGCGTGTACACCTGGGTAATAGAGCGTCGGATAGATCCAACGAGAATTTGCGTGGTCGAGTTTCTCAGTCGCGGCTACTTCGAAACGTCTCGGGTATCGCAGCACAACGGCCGCCGTATCAGCTCCCCCTTGGAATTCGACCAAGCCGCGCTGACCCGATTCACGCCTTATCCAATCCTGCGAGTTGACCGAATTCATGATCGCATCGAAGGAACCGCGCATGAGCTCTACACTTGGCGACGACGCCAGGGCGTCCGCTGAAATCCCAAAGGCCAGCATATACTCGCGGGGGTTGCGGATGATCTGGTCTGGGTTGACGAAGCGCGACTTGTCGGGGTAAACATCCCACAAGCGAATCGCGTTGAGATACAGCTTTCTATCTGGCCGACCGCCGCTCACAATCTCACCCAGTCGATTGTAGAACTGGCTTAATTCGCCAGCCCGCCATTCCAGAAAGGCCAGGCGGGCTGTGCCGCTAAAGGCACTTTCTAACTTCTCCCGCGGCGGCAATTTGACTTGCGTTGCCTTTTCAAATCCGGCCAGTGACTCAGCGTCATAGCCCCAGCGGTCCCCCGCCCAAATCAACTGCGATTGATCATCAAGCTGCAATGCGATGCCGGCGAAGGCGGGATGATGCCCGTACCGGTCGACAATTTCTCGCAGCGCAGCAATGACCTCGGCCTGCACTCGTGAGTTCAACGGATTGTAGCGCACCGCGCGCGACAGTTGGGCAGCATTGTCGATTCCCATGGGTTGTTGAAGCAGCGATTCGTGTCCAGCCACTTGCTCGAACTGCGCCAGCCCTGGGAAAGCCGTATTGAGGTCCAGCGCCAGAATCAGCTTTAGGTCGGCGCGGTCAAAGTACTGTAACATCAACTCGATCGCATCTTTGATCTCTGGTGAGCGACCATCGGAGAAAAATGTTCCGCTGTCGTAGCGACAATTCGGCGCCAGGCGTTCACTGGGGAAAATGGCACCTCCCTCAGAGAAGCCCTTTACCATCAATGTGTTGACCTCGCGCAGTTGCATCATCTGGCAGATGCGTGAGATGGACTGTTGCCAGGTTCCCCACGACTCCAAAGCCCGGCCCGTCACCGCGTCAACTTCGCGCCGCGCGGCCACGCAGTCTGCTAGCAGCGGCTTGTCCAAATTGATGCCGACCATTCGCCGCGGCGTGGCGCGGATTTTTGCCGAGCTGCTTTCAGTGGTTAGATCCGAGCGAGCTGCCTGCGCAGTGGACATTCTGGCCCGCTCAAGCGTGATTTCGCACACTCCAGCGTTTTCGCGCGCGTGCATGTTAGCTAACAGAAGATAAGCTTGCTCACCACGCGGAAAAAATACAATTTCATGCTCCGTATGCGGAGTGCTCAAAGTTGTGGCCGACGCAGCGCTGGCCCGCGGGGTTGCTGAAGCAGTTTGCCGCGAACGAACGACCACGCCCGAATCAAGACTTAGCGGCGGGAACTCGCGCAAGGCATTGGTCTGCTGTAGGCTAATTGCCAACTCAGTCGGCCGGTCGGTGGGAATGCGAACGCGCAGTCGATGTGGGACGTTCTCCTGCAAACCTTGCAAGGGGAGCGCTAGCCAAGCCTGCGGAGCAAGACTCAAGCAGGCGCCGGCGCGCGACTGGCTGCCGCTGATGTCGCTGAGCAGTATCTCGCGCTCGCCCAAGCTGCCGTGGCTGAGCGGTCGATTCATAGCACCCGCCAAGGGATTGAAGGGCTGCAGTTTATCCGCAATCGAGACACCGTAGGCTCGTCCCATACTCGGCAGCATTTCCAGGCGGGGGAGCATTTCGGTCGACACCAACCACGCTAGGCTGCCGGTCTTGCTGGCAGCTAGCGGATCAACTGTGGCCAACAGTTCCCAGCCTGCAATGGAAGCTGGAGTGGCCGCTGCATCAAATACCACCAAGTCCAGGCACCGCAGCACTGGCGCGGATGCAGCCACCAGAGTATTCAGCATGCTGCTCCGCCGGTGTAGCGAGATCTCCAGGCGGTAGGCACCTTCGCGCACTGGCGCTACGAGCTCAACCGTGGTCTGGGTAAAGCTACCGTACGGATCAACCTCTAACGATACCGACTGCGATTGCCCCACCGCTTGGCCATCCTGAGCGAGGAACCGCAGTTCCGCAGTGGCAGCGCCGGCTGCCACGCCTGTGCGATTGCCAGAGAGTTTGAGACGCCATGATTGGGCTGGCTTAAGCAGGCGCGATTGCGGCTCGCAGACGACTTGCAATCGATCGGCTACTTGTCGACTTACCGCCAGCCGATTGCCGCGTTCGTCCAGAGCCTGTAGCCATTCGTCCTGCAATAGCTCCCTTAAAGCGACTTGAAATTCGCGAGGTGCTCCTCCCAGCGGATCATCGATGCGCAGGCTGAGCAGACTATCGAGCTTCCCTTGAACTTGGATGTCCATGCCGCCGAAAGTGGAGGCGCTGTGAGGTCGCAGCTCGATCCGATCGGCTCCCGCATTGCTGATCTTTCCGATCGAGTCTTGTTGCAAGCTCAGATTGCGAACGAATTTAACAGTCCCATTGGCAATTGCGATCTCGCCCGAGTAAGGTCGCGGCGCATCGCCGCCCCACACCACCCGTAGTTCACAGTGCACGCTGGGCTCAAGTTTTGAAACACTTGCCTGCGGCGCAGTCGGACCAAAGGGCTGTGTGGCTTGAGCAAAGAGCAGATTGGGGCACGCTAGCCAGAGCGCTACTCCTAACAGCAGCCAAGCCCGCCGGGCGCGCGGGCTCGCCGCTAGCCTTGGTGACCCAAGCCTGTTGCCAGACAGGCTGCTAATTGGAGCAATTTGAGGGACGTGTGGACGCCGGAGCCCGACAGTCATCGAGTTTCTTTGAGGTAAATAAACGGAATATGTCAGAAAGGGAGGAGCGAATTGCCGCTTGCCCCATCCGCTTGTAGCAGAAACTCGTAAAATTTCCCACATCGTTTCAGCCGCGCAAATATTCGCTGAATTTCGGCTCGGAATTTGTGTAGGATGAAGAGACCCATTTGCAACTATTCGCCTGATGCCTGCAAGAATTTGCAGACACCAAAGGTAGAAAAATGGGGATTTTATTTTCCGGTCAACGCTGCTACGGGCTCTCGAAGCAGCAAACCGGCTAGCTAGGATTGCAAGATGGGTGAAGTCTTTGATCGCACCGATGGCCCCAATGTGGGTTGGTTCGCTGCGGGCTGGGTGGGGTTGAGCGCCGTAGCGTTGATGCTAACCGCTTGGATTCTCTACGATTTGCAGCACGAGCAAGCTGCCTTGGCTCAGTTGATCCGGGACATACCGCAGGGGGAAATGAAGGCGGCAGTGGAACTAGCCAACGACCTGCGGTTGCAGCATAGGCTGCTGATATTGCTGGTTTTGAATATCTTTGGCACGGCAATTGCGTTCAGCTTTTTGTTCCGCGCTTATTGGAGCAGCCAGCGATCGCTGCGCGATGCAAAAGTGCTAGCGGCCGACATTCGAGCGAGTATAGACACAGCGATTATAACCACAGACCGGTCTGGCAGCATCACCAGTGTCAACCCGCAGGGGTACGCTCTGATTGAGCTGACACCGGATTGCCTCGGGAAATCGATTCGCGAATTCGGCGCGTCGCATCAATTGCTCAGTGAAATGTGCGAGGAGGTTTTGACAAAACATGCGAACATTCGCAATCAGGACTACAGCATCGTGTATCGTGGAAATCGGCGTACGCTACGAGCCGGCTGTGCCTTGCTGCGCGATCAACGTCACGAAGAGATCGGGACTGTAGTACACGTGGCTGACATTACGGAAAATGCGCTGATCGAAGAACGCATGCGGCGGATGGAGCGCTATATGGGGCTGGGCTCGTTGGCTGCCGGCCTGCAGCATGAGATCCGCAATCCCCTCAGCGCCCTCTCGCTACATATTCAATTGCTGCGTGAGCAACTGGCTGTCTCCTCGTCGGAGAATTCTGAGGTCCAGGAATTATTAGACGTCTTGCAGCAGGAGACCGCGCGGATCAATGCGGTGCTGGAT